>JBDKIR010000322.1:0-5398 GCA_039797035.1 Pseudomonadota bacterium
TTATTATTGTCGTCGCGCGTGATCAGCGTTTCATAGATGTTCATCGCGATATTGCGCGTGGAAATCGTGCTTGATGTCATTTGATCAAGCGAATTCACATTGGCTTCCTGGCCGAACACGATATCACCGCCGCGTGTTGGGCAGGTGAAGGGCGCCGCCTGGGCAGTCGCGGCCGGCAGGGCCATGGCCGCGGCAATCAGGCCGGTGGTGAGACTTAGCCGTTTCATGCGAGCTCTCCCGTTGCTTATGGGTGTTAACTGTCCGTCGGTAACCGCGTGCCGTCAACCGGCAGCGTAAAGGCCGGCGAAGCGGCGTAAAACATTTTCCGTCAATTGGCTGATCGGCCCCTCGAATCCCTGGCGCCACAGACTGCCGCAATAGGTAATGGAACCAACGGAAAACACGGCGCCGCCACCGGGTGTTTCGAAGTAAATGATTTCGCCGCGCTTCAGCGCCTGGGCCTTTTCGCCATTCACGGTATTCACATGCGAAAGCAGTTCCTCCGGCACCGCAACAAAGGAAGCGGGCGGGTCTTCCGAAACGGCCAGAATCGCGGTTCCTTCCGGTGTGCCCAGGGTTGGATCGGCGCGGTCCAGTTCAAAGCCGGCCGCACCACCGCCGGAAAGGCCGTAATCGCCGATGGTCTCGCCTGCGACGCCCGCGAAAATCCAACTGTAACGCGGGTCGCGTGCCGGTGGCAGCAGCCGGTAATGGGTACCTTCAAATAGGCCCTGGCCAGAAAAGCCCACGCCTGCCAGCAACTGCGGTGGGCGGCGGTTGCGCCGCCAGAGCCCGCCATAGGCGCCATCGGTCTGGTGATAATATTCCCCAGGCTCGGCGGCCCAGGCGCGAATGCCCCCTTCGGCGCGGCGGAGTTCAATCACGCCGGGCAGGTCCGCAGGCTGGGCGATGCGCCAATAGAAGCCATTGCCGCCCAGATACATCATTCTGCCACCGCTGCGCGTATAGCTGTAAAGCGCATCCAGGGTTTGCGGGGTGTGGTATTCGGGATGGGAACCCGTCATCACCACCTTGTAATTGGCTAGCAATGCAGCGCCTTCCGCGTGCAGATCATGATCGGTGATGACATCAAAAGCGATGCCGCGCGCTTCAAGCCAGGCCAGGATATGCGTATCGGCTGGGTAGTGGCGCAGCCCTGATCCTTTGGCGTCATCGAAGGTCAAAAAGCCAGGGCGCATGGTCAGAATAGGTCGCAAGCGCGAGGAGAATGCGATGCCGCTATTATCGGGATGCCGATTATAGGTGGAGCGGCCATAGATGGGGAAATCATCCGGGTTATGCGGATAAGCGCCCCATGCCGCGACGCGTGCCTTATAGGCGGCATTGGCATTGCCCCGGGAATGATTGGCATAGGCCTGATAGGTGAAGGTCGAGGCCAAAAACGCGACGGGCGCGGTCGCGGTGCCGCGCGGCGGCAGCACATAGAAGGGGATGTGATCCTCGCCTTCCGCGCAGCTGATATGGAAAGCATAAGCGCCAGAGCGCAAATCGGCCGAGACCTTAAAGGTGAAATCATCCGCCCAGCCACAATCACTCAAATCATCGGCATGGAAATGGATGGCGCCGTAATCGGCGGGGGCATGGCGCCAGCACATTTCCGCGCCGGACCAGCGCGCACCAACAACGGCGCGGGTCGGTACATTGATGAGCGCGCCATGGCAGGCCTGCGGCCCGATATCCTCAACATCCTGTGTCGTGATGCCCCGGCTGAAATCCCAGGCGGCCAGCAGCCCGGGCGTCTGGGCAGATAAGGGCATATCCGGGCGTGGCCAGGCTGCCTGGAAACGCCCCAGTATTGCCGGTTCCTCGATCTTGCCTGTCAGATGCGCCGTGGGGGCGGCGGCATTGCGCGCCGCGACCATGACCTTGCCGCTGCCATCGGGCAAAGCGAGACCATTGACGCTTGCGGTGCAGGTCTTGGGCTCTGTCGCATCTTCGATGGATTGGGCGCCAAGAAGAAGCTGCCCGGTGGCGGGATCAGCGCTGACCCAAAGCCGATGCCAGCGCATCAAGGTGAGCTTTGCGCCCAGACTGAGGCGGGTTTCACCGCCCGGCCAAGAAATCTGGGCGATGGGCCCTGTCGCATCCAGGCCGAGGCTCATGCTATGCCCGGCCTGCTCTTCACTGATCACGCAGGCTTCGCCCTTGGGCTGCGCCTGGAGCCAGACCAGTGCGGTCCAACTGCACGGGCCTGGCCCACGCCGTGGCGCCTTGGGCATCAGCGCATATGAGCCCAAATGAATGGGCTGATGACGGCCCTGGAATGCCGCATCAAACCGCGCCGTAAGGTCTTCGAAGCGCAAACCGGGCCCGGCCGGATTAGGGTCGCCAGAGATCACGCGGCGGAGCTTGGCGCGGTAACCCGCCCCACTCGGCACGCTGATCTTCACCGCGAGGCTTTCCCCCGGCCGGGCGGAAAAACGATCCAGATAGCCGGTAATGGGCAATTCGGCGGGGTGGGCGGATGCGGTCATGGCGTGATCCTCTTGTCGTCGCTGATGCTCCCCATAGGGCGAGGACGCGTCAACACCTTCCTTGATTGAGGTGGTCAGCCGCGCGGGTTCCATGCAAGGCTGTGGTTCGGACATGCTATCGCGGAGGCATCATGGCGGCGATTATTGAAAAACTGACCGATAGCCGGGCAGAGGCGCGTGAATGGGCGCTGCGCTGCGACATGGCGGCGGTGTTTCGCATCGGTGCCCGGCTCGGCTGGAATGAGCATATCGGCAACCATAACAGCCTGATGTTGCCGGATGAGGCGGAGCCACGCTTCCTGATCAATCCGCGGGGCTATTTGTTCCAGGAACTCAAAGCATCGGATTTGATTGTTTGTGATCTGGAAGGGCGTGTGCTGCGGGGTAGTGGGGAACTCCGCAAGGTGGCGTTTCACATTCACACACGCATCCATCTGGCCAATCCGGCGGCGGCCTGCGTCATTCATGTCCATCCACGCTATCTGACCGCACTTTCCATGGTTGAAGGCGCGGAATTCGCGCTGTCACATCACAATAACCTGCTGCTGAATGACCGGACCGTTTATGACGACGAAGGCGATCAGCCAGTTCATACCAATGAGGAAGGTGACCGCATCGCGCGCCTGATGGGCGATAAGACCATCATGCTGATGCGCGGCCACGGCGTTACTGTCGTGGGCCCCACGGTGCATGACGCCTTTGATGAATGTTTCATGGCGGAACGGACCTGCATGTATCAGTTGACCGCCATGCAGACAGGTCTGCCCTTGCATAAATTGCCGGAAAATCGTCGGCGCAATCATAAGGGGCCCTGGGGTGAAAAACTGGATGCGCGGCTTCATTTGAATGCCTGGCGCCGTGTCCTGGACCGGGAAGAACCAGACTACGCGCGCTAGAAATACACAGACGTCAAAGAAAGATAGGGAGCAGAAAATGATCCAACGTCGCAGCCTTTTGGCCACGCCGCTCGCGCTTGGTTTGGCCAGTCCCGCCATTGCACAAGCGGCCTGGCCCAATCGGCCGGTGCGCGTGATTGTCGGTTTTCCGCCCGGCGGGTCGCTTGATGTCATGACGAGGCTGGCGGCCGAGGTGCTATCGCGCCGGTTTGGCCAGAACTTCATTGTGGAAACTCGCAGCGGCGCTTCGGGCAATATCGGTACGGAAGCCATCGCACGCGCAACGCCGGATGGTTACACTATCGGCACCATCAGCATGCACAATGTCGTCATCAACCCGATGTTGTTCAAAACCCTGCCTTATGATCCGGAGAAGGATTTCGCCTGGATCAGTGCCATGTGGGACCTGCCCAATGTGGTGGCGGTGCCCGCGCAGCATGTCCCGGCGCAAACGCTGCAGGAATTCATCACCTGGGCCAAGGCACGGCGCGGTGGCATCAGCTATGGCTCTTCAGGGGTTGGCACCACCATTCATCTCTCTGGCGCGTATCTGTTGGGGCGTGCGGGTATTGAAGCCAATCATGTCGCTTTCCGTGGTGCGGCGCAGACCATCCCTGCCATGCTGTCGGGCGATATCCAATTGGCGGTCGATAATCTGGCCAGCTATGTCGGCGTTATTCAGGAAGGGCGCATTCGCCCGCTCGCGGTCACCATGCCGGAACGCTGGCCCGCCATGCCGAATGTGCCAACCATGGCGGAAGCCGGGATGGATAATTTCAATGTCAGCCCCTGGCATATGTGGGCCGGGCCGCGCAACATGCCGCGTGAGATCGTGGATCGAATTTCGTCGGAAATTCGCGCTGCCTTTGCTGATCCGGAATTGCAGCAGCGCGCCATTGGCATGGGCGCACGCCTGACGGGATCAACACCGGAACAACTGGCCGCGCGGCTTAAGCGGGAACAGCCCATCTGGGCGGAAATGGTGCGGATTTCCGGCGCGCAACCGGAATAACGCGGAAGGCTTATCAGGCGCCCAGATAAGAAGGGCGCCTGATAGGATGCTCCGGGAAAATAAGGGGCGCCGGTGCGGCCGACGCCACGCCGTTCAGGCCAAGCCCAAGGCCCAAAGCAGCACGCCCTTCTGGGCATGCAAGCGGTTTTCCGCTTCGTCAAACACCACGCTTTGCGCGCCATCCATCACCTCATCGGTGATTTCCTCGCCGCGATGCGCGGGCAGGCAATGCATGACAATGGCATCTGGCGCCGCGTGTTTGAGTAACGTCGCATTCAGCTGATAAGGCGCCAGCAGGTTGTGGCGTGACTCCGCGCGGCCTTCCCGTTCATCTGACATGGAAACCCAGGCATCGGTCACAACGCAGCGAGCATCCCGCACCGCGGCAACCGGGTCATGGGTCAATTCCACCTTGGCGCCTTGCGTTTTGGCCCAGGCAATCAGATCCGCTGGGGGTGCCAATTCCGGAGGTGTCGCCAAGCGCAGGGTAAAGCCGAACCTTGCTGCTGCCTGAATGAAGGATTGTGCAACGTTGTTGCCATCCCCGGTCCAGGCAACCACTTGGCCTGCGATCGGCCCGCGATGTTCTTCAAAAGTCATGACATCGGCCATCAATTGGCAGGGATGGGACACATCCGTCAGGCCATTGATGACCGGCACCGTGGCATGTTCCGCCAATTCACGGATTTTCTGGACATTGTCGGTGCGCAGCATGATGGCATCGACATAGCGCGACAGCACCTTCGCGGTATCCGCCGGCGTTTCGCCCCGGCCAAGCTGCATATCCTTGGAAGACAGCACCACAACATCGCCGCCCAATTGGCGAATGCCGACTTCGAAGGAAACCCGTGTGCGCGTTGAGGGCTTTTCGAAAATCAGCGCGACCGTCTTGCCCGCCAAGGGCTTGCCGGAGATTTCGCCCCGCTTGGCGCGGCCGGCAACATCCAGCATGCGGCGCAAGGTCGCTGGTTCAAGATCCATCAATTCCAGAAAAT
>JBDKIR010000323.1:0-4159 GCA_039797035.1 Pseudomonadota bacterium
GATAGGTCGCCGCATCACAGGGCTTATTGGGAATGGCGGCCAGGCTTTTCATCATTTCATCAATGCTCATGGCCCCGCCCACGACCGCCGCCTGGCACCCCGGCAAGGGGGAAGGCCAGAAGCCCAGTTCAACCCCCCAATGGAACCCGCCAATGACACCCGAAGTCAGCGCCGCCAAGCCCGCCACGGCCAGCACGGCGCCAGCAAAGCGGGGCATCACCAGGGCAAGCGCGGCCAAAGCCGCCGCCACCCAATAGGGCCAGCGCTGCCAAAGGCAGAGCGCGCATGGCGCCAGCCCCCACCAGCTTTCACTGCCCAGGGCGAAAAGCGGCGCGGCGGCCGCCAGAACAAGGATGAACAGGGCGCGCATCATGGCCCCCAGATTGCGCGCCTCGCCGCCGCTTGCAACTGGACCCGCCGGGCGCGGCGCCCTAGGTTCATCACAGGTAAGGGAGAACGCATATGCGCAAGATTTGGGGCCGGACCAGTTCCAGCAATGTCATGAAAGTCCTTTGGCTCGCGGAGGAGCTGGGGCTTGCCTATGATCGGATCGATGCCGGGGGCGCCTTTGGCCGCACCAAGGAACCGGAATATCGCGCCATGAACCCGATGGGGCTGGTGCCCACGCTCCAGGAAGATGATGGCTGGGCGCTTTGGGAAAGCAACACGATTTGCCGGTATTTGTGCAATACCTATGCGCCAGACAGCCCGATCTATCCCAAGGATGCGCGCAAGCGCGCCGAAATCGAAACCTGGATGGATTGGACCCTGGGCCATTTGACCGCGCCGATGGTGACGATCTTCTTCACCCATGTCCGCCTGCCGGAACCGGAACGCGATTGGAAGGCGGAAGCGAAGGCGCGGGAAGAAGCCGGCAAGCTTTGGGCCATCATTGAAAAGAAGCTCGAAGGGCGGCGTTTCCTCTGCGGTGATGACCTGACCCTGGCCGACATTACGCTGGGCTGCTGGGTGCATCGCTGGCATGTGATGCCGATCGAACGGCCAAACCTGCCCAATCTGCGCCGGCTTTATGATGCGATGCTGACGCGCCCGGGCTTCACCCGCCATATCGCCCTGCCGTTAACCTGAAGGAGAAACGCCATGACCACCACGACAAGCCATGCTGAGGGTTCCGCTTTCATTCGCGGTCTACGGCCGTTTTTCGAATATCGCGATCTTGGCATCAAGGGTGCGACAGATGGCGCCTTTGGCGCGCATGTCATTCGCGCCATCCCTGGCGCCCATGCCACCGGGCAATGGCATACGCATAATCTGAAGTTCCAGATGTTCTATGTGCTGAAGGGCTGGGTGCGCTTCGAATATGAAGATATCGGCGTGAAGGAATTCCGCGCGGGCGATAGCTGCTATCAGCCCCCCTTGGTGAAACACCGTGAAATCGCCCATTCGGAAGACCTGGAATTGATCGAAATCACGGGTCCCGCGGAATTTGAAACGCAGGATGTCTGAACCGCGCCAATCTGGGCGCGACATATTGGGATAATGCTTAATGTCACGATCTGTGATCGTACTCGGCGCTGGCATGGTTGGCGTTTCCGTGGCGTTGCATTTGCAGCGCCGCGGCGCGCAAGTGCTGCTGCTGGATCGCGCCCCACCTGGGGAGGGTGCGTCTTTCGGTAATGCGGGCTTGATCCAACGGGAAGCGGTGCATCCCCACCCCTTCCCGCGTGATATCGCCACACTCTGGCGCATGGCGCAGAACAGATCGGTTGACGCTTCCTATCATCCATCCGCCCTGCTCAAGCTGGCAGGGCCGTTGTTTCGCTATTGGTGGCATTCGGCGCCATCACGCTATCGCCCGATTGCGGAAGCCTATGCGCGGCTGATTGTCACCTGCATCGATGAACATGTGGCGTTGACCAAAAACACCGATGCGGCGGCCTTGCTCCGCCCCATCGGGTGGATGCGGCTTTACGGCAAGCAGGCGGAATGGAACGCCGCCCTGGCCGAGGCTGAGACGCTCAAGCGCGAGCATGGCGTGAATTACAAGGCCCTCGATCAGGCAGGCATTGCGGCGGCTGAACCGCATCTTCTGGTGAAGCGCCTTGGCGCCATTCATTGGACAGACCCGCTTTCGGTGAGTGATCCGCAGGCGCTGACATTGTTCTACGCCCGGCTTTTCGCCGAAGCCGGCGGCCGCATGGTGCATGGCGATGCCATGAGCCTGCAGCGCAAGGGCAATGCCTGGCAGGTACAAAGCCACGAAGGCACGCATGACGCGGCAGAGGTTGTGGTCGCGCTTGGTTCCGCTTCGGGTCGGCTGACCAGCCGCTTCGGCTATGCGCCACCGCTTTTTGGCAAGCGCGGCTATCATCGCCATTACCGTTTGCAGGGTAATGCCGTGCTCAATCATGGCTTCCTCGATTCCGATAGCGGCTTTGTGCTGGTGCCGATGGGTGCCGGCGTCAGGCTCACCACCGGGGCGGAATTCGCACCGGATGATGCGCCGAAAACGCCGGTGCAATTGGCGCGTGCCGAACCGCTGGCGCGGGGGCTGCTGCCTTTGGCTGACGCCGTGGAAGATGAACCCTGGATGGGCGTGCGGCCCTGCACGCCGGATATGCTGCCGATCATTGGCCCGCTGCCGGGCCAGCAAGGGGCTTGGTGCGCCTTTGGTCATGCGCATCAGGGCTTCACGCTGGGGCCGACCACCGGGCGGCTTTTGGCGGAAATGATGATGGGCGAAACGCCCTTCATTGACCCGAAGCCCTATCTGCCCGCCCGCTATTAAGCCTTGCCGGCAGGGCAAAAGCCGCGCAGGCACATACGGCAAGGCGGCAGCCAGGCTCAGGCGCGCCAAAAGGGCTTCGCATGTTCGCGGCCGGGCTGAATTCGAGTATAAATTACTCGTTTTCAGCCCTGATAATCGGAATATTCGATGATTGCCCTGCCCACGCCACAGCAATTGCGGTATTTGGTTGCGCTCGCTGAATATGAGCATTTCGGCCGCGCCGCCGCCGCCTGTGCCGTGACGCAATCCACCCTATCGGCCGGCATGATTGCGCTGGAACGGCAATTGGACGCCACCATCCTGGAACGGAGCGGCGCCAAGAAGCCCGTCTTCACCCCGTTGGGCGCGGAGTTGGTGCAGCGCGCGCGGCAGGCGCTGGCGGCATTGAATAGCTGCGTCGAAACCGTGGCCGCGGCGCGGGATCCACTTTCCGGCCCGCTCCGTCTTGGCGTGATCCCGACCATCAGCCCCTTTCTGCTGCCCCGCCTCATGCCCCGTCTGCGCGCCGATTTTCCGCGCCTCAGGCTTTGGCTGCGGGAGGATTTGACCGAAAGACTGGTGGGCGCATTGGAAGCGGGGCGGCTCGATCTTTTGCTGCTGGCGCTGCCTTGCGATTGCGGCGCGGCGGAGACCTTCACCATCGCCGAAGACCCCTTTCTGGTGGCCTGCCCGCCCGAACATGGCCTGGCGGAACGCAGTAGCATTCCCGCCCGCGCCTTGGCGGCCGAGAAGTTGCTGCTGCTGGAGGATGGGCATTGCCTGCGCGATCATGCACTTTCGGCCTGCGGCTTGGGCGGCATGATGGCGGCGGAAGAATTCGCGGCGACGTCCCTGCATACCTTGGTGCAAATGGCGGCGAGTGGCCTGGGGGTAACCCTTTTGCCGAAATTGGCCGTGGCAGGTGGTGTGCTGGCGGGGACAGGTCTGGTCACCCGCCCCATCGAAGCCAGCATGGGCCGGCGCATTGGCCTCGCCTGGCGGGCGCGCAGCCCGCGGGCGGAAGAATTTCAGGCCCTGGCACCGACCATTGCGGCTGCCATGGAATATTCGGAGATCGCAACGATTACGGCAAGGGCAATGACCTATGGCAGGTTTTAATCTGGGCGATATCATCGGCGCTGTTCTCGGCAGCGGTATGGGGGCAGGTACAAAGGGGCGCAGCCCGCTGCCTTATCAACGGGCGCCGTCAGGCAATGCGCAACTGGCCCGCGTGCTGACCGGGCTCGCCGGCTTGGCCATTGAAGCCATGCGCCAAAGCCAATCTGCTGAACCCCGTGCGCCTTTGCCGCCACCGCGCCCGGCAGCGCCTGCGGGCAAGGGCAAGGCTGGATTTGATTGGGCCGGCCCGGCCCATGATGATGGCGCCACCCCGCCACCCATCAAAAAAATACCCGGCCAGGGCGGGCTTAA
>JBDKIR010000324.1:0-4548 GCA_039797035.1 Pseudomonadota bacterium
CACATCACGCGGCCAAAGATGCACGCGCCAAAACAGCGCAATGGCCAAGGTGCAAATAGCGCCAAAGCCAGCATACAGCGCGCCGGCATCGGCGAAGCCGATTTGTGCCACTAGGGGGCCGGCCATCATCAGGCCAACCGGTAGGCCATAAACCGCCAGCATGCGCAGCCCCATCACGCGCCCACGAAACTCCTGCAGCGTGATGCGCAGCAGCAGCACCGCCAAGGGCACCATGCAAAAGCTTTGCACAAATCCGGCCAGCGCCAGCACCACGCCACCCAGCATCGGGTCCGTCAGGCGCGCGAAAACCAGCAACAGCACAAACCAGGAAAGCGATGCCGCCAACATGGTACGCGCCGGTGGCAGCCCCCCGCCCCGCGCGCTAATGAATAGCGACCCAAGCATGGCCCCGCCCGCGAAACAGGCGGAAAGATAGCCAAGCCCGGTGCGATCCAAGCCATAAACATCGCGCGCCACATGGGGCAGCAGGCCGCCGCTCAAAGGATAGGCGGCGAAATTGGCCAGGCAAGCCAGCAGCAAAGCCGCCAATACGGGGGGCGTGCCGCGCGCATAGGCGATGCCATCGCCCAAATCGGCCCAAGGGGTCTTCATGACCACCCCCTGCGCCGCGCGCGCCGGTGGTTCATCCACTTGCAGCGTGAGCAGCAGGGCAAAAACATAGATCACGGTAACCGCAAGGTAGGCCGGGCCAATGCCAAGCCAGGCCACCAGCCCGGCCCCGGTCAAGGCACCAATCACCCGCGCGCTATCGGCGCTCATGCGCTCAATGCCCATCGCCCCCATCAGCAAGGGCGCGGGCATGCTGGCGGCAATTAGGGCATTCCGCATGCCCATATCGGAAGGCCGGATCAGGCCGCTCAACAGGGCAATGCCGCACACCAACAAAGGGGAAAGCATGCCGCCCATGGCACATAGCGTCAGCGCCCCGGCCAGCGCCGCATACCAGGCGCGCATGGCCGAAAGCACGCGCCGATGCCCAATCCGGTCGCCCATCACGCCCAGCATGGGCGATAGCAGCGTGCCAATCAGCAGCAAGGATCCAAAAATCGCCAGCCAGGTAACTGAACCCGTTTCGGTCAGCACATACCAGCCGAGGATCAGCGTCTCCATCTCAAAAGCCCAGGAGGTCGCAAGGTCAGCAGGCCATTGAAAACGAAAGCCGCGCTGCCGAAAGGGCGCGAAAACGCTATCGGGCCGCATTGGGCCGACCTGCCATGATGTTTCCCCCTGCCCGTACTGAATCGCGGGCCTTGGTCCATGATGCCCGAACACATCAGCCCCGTCAGGGGGGTAGCGGATGTCAGCCCATGGCTTTGGCGGCACAGCCTGCTTGACATCGCCCGGCGATTTCACTGGGCCGGAAAATGCTATAGCCTGCGGCGCATGCTGTCTGGTCGCAAAATCCTGCTGATCGTCTCGGGCTCTGTCTCGGCCTATAAGGCGCTGGAATTCACGCGTCTTGCGCGCAAGGCGGGGGCGAGTGTCACTGCCATCCTGACCGCAGGCGGGGCGCGCTTCATTACCAAGGAAGCGCTTGCGGCCATTACCGGCCAGGCCGTGCATGATGATCTTTGGGCGGCGGAGGCCGAGATTGGCCATATCCGGCTGGCGCGGCTGCCCGATCTGGTGCTGGTGGCCCCCGCTTCGGCGGATCTGCTGGCCAAGATGACCCATGGCTTGGCAGATGATTTGGCGACTTGCGTGCTGCTGGCGACCCGCGCGCCGATCATGGTGGCGCCGGCGATGAACCCGGCCATGTGGGAAAACCCGGCGACCCAGGCGAATATCGCCACCCTGCGCGCGCGTGGCATCATGCTGGCCGGGCCGGAAGTGGGCGCCATGGCGGAACCGGAATCAGGGCCGGGCCGGTTGATTGAACCGGCGGCACTTTTACAAGCCGTGCAAGCTGCGCTGACACCCACCGCGCAGCCGCTACAAGGCCGGCATGTGCTGGTGACCAGCGGCCCCACACATGAACCGATTGACCCGGTGCGCTACATTGCCAATCGCAGCAGCGGCAAGCAGGGCCATGCCATTGCCGCCGCCTTGGCCGCGCTTGGCGCGCGCGTGACTTTGGTTTCCGGCCCAGTGACGCAGCCGGACCCGCCGGGTGTCACGGTGCGCCGCGTGGAATCGGCGCGCGATATGCTGGCCGCCTGCGAAGCCGCACTCCCCGCCGATGTCGCGATTTGCGCGGCGGCGGTGGCGGATTGGCGGAGTGCCGCGGCTGCCGATCAGAAAATGAAAAAAATCGCGGGGGAAGTGCCACCGCCGATCGCCCTTGCGCTCAACCCCGATATCCTGGCGACACTTTCCGCCGCAGGGCCGCATCGCCCCAAGCTGGTGGTGGGCTTCGCGGCTGAAACTGAAAAGCTGGAAGACCACGCGCGCGCCAAGCGCACGAAAAAGGGCTGCGATTGGATCGTTGCCAATGATGTCTCGGGCGATGTGATGGGCGGCGCGGAGAATACCGTGCTGCTGATCACGGCCAAGGGCTCGGAAGCCTGGCCGCGCATGAAAAAGGAAGAAGTCGCGGCAAGGCTTGCCGCGCGCATTGCAGAGGCTTTGGCATGACCCCGGAAATTGCTGTGATACGCCTGCCCCATGGCGCGGATTTGCCGCTGCCAAGCTATGCCACTGATGGGGCGGCGGGGATGGATTTGCTGGCCGCTGTCAGCGCGCCGGTGGTGATCCCGCCGGGCGGGCGCGCCTTGATCCCGACAGGGCTGAAAATGGCGATCCCGGCAGGGTATGAAATTCAGGTGCGGCCCAGGTCCGGCTTGGCACTGAAAAACGGCATCACCCTGCCCAATACCCCCGGCACGATTGATGAGGATTATCGCGGCGAATTGGGCGTGATTCTGATGAATGCCGGCAATGAGCCCTTCACCGTGGAACGCGGCATGCGCATTGCCCAGGCCGTGCTGGCGCCGGTGACGCGCGGCGTTTGGCGCGAAGTGACGGAGCTGCCAGCCACCGCACGCGGGGCGGGCGGTTTCGGCAGCACCGGCACCAAGGCGTAATCCGCGCTAATCCAGCACGCGGAAAATCGCCTCGATCTCCACCGGAATCTGGTTGGGCAGGCTGCCAAAGCCGACGGCCGAACGCGCATGCTGGCCATTATCACCCAACACCGCGACGAAAAGATCCGAACAGCCATTGATGATGCGCGGATGTTCGCGAAACTCCGGCACCGCATTCACCATGCCAAGCACCTTGAGCGCACGCAGGCGTGAAAGCCCACCCGCTGCCGAAGCCGCGACTGAGAGCAGCGAAAGCCCCACGCGCCGCGCGAGTTGATAGGCTTCATCAATGCTCACTTCCGTTGGCACCTTGCCGCTGATCGGCTGGCCATTGGCATCGCGCGGGCCCTGGCCAGACAGATAGATGATGTTCCCATCGCGCCGGAAAGGCACATAGGTGCCAAGTGGCTTCGGCGCCGGTGGCAGCACCAAGCCGAGCGCAGCCAGCCGGGCTTCGGGGGTGTCTTCGGACATGTCTCTCTCCGTCTTGTTGGTGATCATACTCGACACGGCTTGACCAAGGCTGGCAAGCTTTACGCTTGAATGTCGGAGTTTCCCCATGCACCAGGACCAGCACGGCCTTGCCATCACCAGCGCATCAGATGCTGCCACGCGCGCCTATGATCATGTGGTGACGGGCTATCTGAAATATCGCGCCGATACGCCTGCGCGCATGAAGGCGCTGCTGGAAGCGGATGGTGAAATGCCGATGGCGCGCGTGTTGCAATCAGCTTTTACGCTACTCGGCTACAAGGCCGCGCTTCTGCCCGCCGCGCGGGAAGCGGCCGATGCCGCCACTCGGCTCGCCGCGAAGGCGACCGCGCGGGAAGCCGCCCATGCCGCCGCCGTGACCGCCTGGGCAGCGGGGGATTTGGACAAGGCGCTGGCAGGCTGGGAAGCCATCCTGCAGGACCACCCGCATGATATCCTGGCGTTTCGGCTGCACCACTTCAACGCCTTTTGGCTGGGGCGCGCGGGCGTGATGCAGCGCGTGGTGGACCGCGTCTATACCAGCTGGAACGCGACCTTGCCTGCCTTTGGCAGCATTCTGGCCTGTCGCTGCTTCGCGCATGAGGAATGCGGCAATTACCAGGTGGCAGAAGAAAGTGGCCGTGCGGCGATTGACCTTGACCCGGGCGATTTATGGGCCGCGCATGCGGTGGCGCATGTGATGGAAATGCAGGGCCGGCGTGGTGAAGGCATTGCCTGGATCGCAGGGTTGCAACAGCATTGGCAAGGCGCTTCCAATCTGGTGCATCATCTTTTCTGGCATCGCGCCATGTATCATCTGGAACGCGCCGAAAGCGAAGAAGTGCTGGCGCTTTATGACCAAGGCTTCCGCAACCTGCAAAGCCCGCTGACGGAAGCCGCGCCCGATTTATACATTGACGTGCAAAACGCCGCTTCCATGCTGTTCCGCTTGCAGCGCCAGGGCGTGAATGTGGGGGCGCGCTGGGAAGAATTGGCCGATAAGGCAGAAGCGCGGATTGGCGATTGCCTTTCC
>JBDKIR010000325.1:0-6936 GCA_039797035.1 Pseudomonadota bacterium
GGTGGAGGCGCAACCGCTACCTGCCGTGATAGCGCAAGCCAATGCGCTTACTGAGGCGCCCGCCCCGCTGCCACCACCCGTGGTGGCACCCGCCACCGAAGCGCCGCGCAGCGTCACCAAGCTGGTGGGCCGCCGGATGGAGGAGGTGGACCGGGAATTGATCCTGGAAACCCTGTCCCATTGCCTTGGCAATCGCACGCGCGCCGCCGAAATGCTGGGAATTTCGATCCGCACGCTGCGCAACAAGCTCCATGAATATCGCGCGGCCGGTGTTGAGGTGCCGCCCGTACCGGGGCAGATGCCCACCGCCCTACCGGTTGACTGAAGCGCGTGTCAGAAACGCTTCTTCCTGGATGGCTGCGCCGGGTGCAACCCGGCAATGACGTGGCACTGGCGCTGGGTGTGGCGCTGCTGCTGGTTGTTCTGATTATCCCGCTGCCTGTTCTGCTGCTGGATCTTGGCCTTGCGGTTTCAATTACGCTTTCTGTTCTGATGCTGATGACGTCCTTGTTCTTGCAGCGCCCGCTGGATTTTACGTCTTTTCCCACTCTTTTGCTGCTGACCACGCTGCTGCGCCTTTCATTGAATGTCGCCACCACACGCATCATCCTGACCCATGGCCATGAAGGTTCGGAAGCAGCAGGCCATGTCATTTCCGCCTTCGGGGGTTTTCTGATGGGCGGCGATGTGATGGTCGGGCTGATCGTGTTTTTCATCCTTCTGGTGGTGAATTTCGTCGTCATCACCAAGGGCAGCGGCCGCATTGCAGAAGTCGCCGCGCGCTTCAGCCTGGATGCCATGCCCGGCAAGCAGATGGCGATTGATGCGGATCTTTCGGCCGGGCTGATTGATGAACCGCAGGCACGCGCCCGGCGCAAGGATCTGGAAGCGGAAACCGGCTTTTACGGCGCCATGGATGGCGCAGCAAAATTCGTCCGGGGTGATGCCATTGCGGGGCTCATCATCACGGGCATCAACCTGATCGGTGGCATCGCCATTGGCATCGGCCGCCATGGCATGGGCTTTGGCGATGCCATCATCAATTTCTCCATGCTGACTGTCGGCGATGGCCTGGTGACGCAAATCCCCGCCTTATTGGTTTCGGTCGCGGCCGGTATCGTGGTGACCAAAGGCAGCACCGAAGGCACGGCGGATCAGGCGCTGATTGGCCAATTGGCTGCGGGGCCGAAGCCGCTTGCCATTGCGTCTGGTGCGGCGGCGATCATGGCGCTGATGCCGGGCATGCCGTTTCTGCCCTTTATGCTCCTTGCCGGTGCGTCTGGCTTTGCCGCTTGGCGCCTGATGCAGAACCAACAGCGCCGCACCCTTGAAGCCCTGGCACCACCACCGCCCACCGCCGAAGCGGATCTGCCGATTGCCGAATCCCTCAAAATGGATCTGCTGCGGCTGGAACTTGGCTATGGGTTGCTATCACTCGCCGCAGGAGATGCGCCGCGGCTGACGGAACAGATCAAGGGCCTGCGGCGGACCATCGCGCAGGAAATGGGCTTTGTCCTGCCATCCGTGCGCATTCAGGATAATCTTGCGCTGCCATCCGATACCTATGCCATCAAGGTGAAGGAAATCGAAGCTGGCAGGGGGCAATTGCGCAACCCCATGCTGCTCGCCATCGACCCTACCGGCGATTTGCCCGACATGCAGGGGGAACGTTGCACCGAACCAACCTTTGGCTTGCCCGCCCTTTGGATCGATGAAATGCGGCGGGAAGAAGCCCTGGCGCGCGGCTGCACCGTGGTGGATTGCGCTGGCGTGGTGGCCACGCATATCACCGAAATCGTCCGCGAACATATGGCGGAACTGCTTTCCTTCGCTGAGACACAGAAGCTGCTCGATGAATTGCCAGCGGAACAGAAGAAGCTGGTGACCGATCTGGTACCGCAGCAGATCGGTGTCGGGGGCATCCAACGGATTTTGCAAGGCTTGCTGATCGAACGCGTTTCCATCCGTGATTTGCCAACCATTCTGGAAGGCATTCAGGAAGCCAATGCTGCTGGCGCGCGCACTGTCTCAGCCATTCTGGCCATTGTGCGTCAGCGTCTTGCCCGGCAACTTTCCGATGCTGCGCGTGGTCCGCAGGGCTATGTGCCGATGATCACGCTGTCAGCCGATTGGGAAGTGGCCTTCACGGAAGCCCTGATCGGGCCGGCGGATGATCGGCAATTGGCCATGGCGCCGTCCCGGCTTTCTGATTTCATGCAGAAGCTGCGCGATGTTTTCGACAATGCCAATGCACAAGGCGAACAACCCGTGCTGGTTTGTTCCGGCGCCATTCGTGGCCATGTGCGCGCCATTGTGGAACGCTTCCGCCCCGCAACACCCGTTCTAGCGCATACGGAAATCCATCCGCGCGCCAGAATTCGTACCGTGGGTTCGCTGTAACCTCATGCGGCTCAAGCTGTTCCAGGCCCCAAGCATGGCGGAAGCCATGGCGCAAATTCGCGCAGCACTCGGCCCGGATGCGATCATCATCGAACAACGCCGCACACGCCAAGGGGTGGAAGTCACCGCCGCGTTGGAACCCGATGAACCATTACTGATTCAACCGCTGGGGGCGGCTGCGGCACCACTCCTGACGGCACCAGGACCACTCGATTTTCATAATCTGCCAGCAGCCATGATCCATGCCCTGGCTGCGGCGCCCTTGCCGGAAAGCCTCGCGGATAATCTGGTCTTTGCCCCCTTGCCTGCGGGGCGGAGCCGCCCCTTGCTTCTGGCGGGGCCACCAGGTGCCGGCAAAACCCTCACCCTCGCCAAGCTGACGGCACGCATGGTGCTATCGGGCATCATGCCTTTGGTCATTACCGCCGATGGTCAGCGTGCCGGCGCGGTGGAACAGCTTGCTGCTTTCACCCGCGTATTGGGGGTCACGCTCGCGGTGGCGCCAAGCCCAGCCATGCTCGCCAAGGCTTTGGCGATGCGTCAGCCCGGCCAGCCAGTGCTGATTGATACGGCCGGGTGTGATCCCTTCGCGGAAGACCAGGCGCGCCTGCTTGGCAATCTGGTGGTGCAGGCGGAAGCCGATATGGCCTTGGTTTTGCCGGCAGGGCTTGATCCTGCCGAATCAGCGGATTTGGCACGGGCCTTTGCTGCCTTGGGGGCGCGCCATCTGATCGCCACGCGGCTTGATACGGCGCGGCGCCTTGGCGGCATTGTCATGGCGGCCAAGGCCGGCCCCTTGGCGCTGACCGAAGCGGGCATCGGCCCTGAAGTGGCTGATGGCCTGGAAATACTGACCCCGGATGGTCTGGCGGCGCGGCTTCTGGCTGCGCCGCAGCGCGGTACCACCCCGGGCCTGAAGGAAAGATCCTGATGTCGCAAGGAAGCATGTCAGGCCGTGCCGGCCGCATGATCGTGGTCGCTTCCGGCAAGGGTGGCGTTGGCAAAACCTGGTTTTCCATCAGCCTGGCACAAGCGCTTGCTCGGCAAGGCCGCCGGGTCTTGCTTGCGGATGCGGATTTGGGCTTGGCCAATATCGATGTGCAACTTGGCATCCAGCCGGATCATGATCTGAGTGCGGTACTCGCCGGCAAGATGACCGCGATGGAAGCAGCCTCCAGCATCCCCGATGCGGGGTTTGATGTCCTGGCCGGCCGGTCTGGTTCCGGCGCGCTGGCTTCACTCAGCGCTGCGGCCTTGGATGCCTTCCTGGCCGCGCTGCAGGACGCCTGTGCGCATTGGCAGGATGTGGTGGTGGATTTGGGCGCGGGGCTGGATGCGGCGCAGCGGCGCATTGCAGCGGCGGCGGATCTTCTGCTCGTGATCGCGACCGAGGAACCAACCAGCCTGACCGATGCCTATGCCGTGCTGAAATTGCATGGCCATGACAATCCCGCTGGCGTGTCGCGCATCATCGTCAATATGGCGGATGACAAGGCCGGGGGCATGCGCACTTATGAGGCATTGCGGCGCGCCGCAGGCGCGTTTCTCAAACGCGATATTCCCTTGGCCGGCATCATCCGCCGCGATCTGAAAGTGCGCGAAGCCATTCGGCATCAGGCCCCGCTGCTCACGCGCCATCCCAGCGCCCCAGCCGCCGTCGAAATTGAAGCCATCGCCAAGGCTTTGGGTTAGGGGTGGATGGCGGGGCCGCGGCCCAGGGCATTCGCCACCATGGCCAATAAATCTGCCATGCGGAAAGGCTTTTCCAGGAACAGGAATTTCTCCGCCACAACCTCACCGCTCAGCGTGCCTTCCGCATAGCCAGACATCAGCACAACAGGCAGATTGGGCCGCAATTGGCGCAAATGACGCGCGAGATGCAGGCCATCTATGCTGCCCGGCATGGAAACGTCAGAGATCACGACATCTGGCTGCAACCCGGCATTGATCACGCCCAGCGCCGCTTCACCATCTTCCACGGCCGTCACCTCATACCCGGCAGCGGTCAGGGCGCGCGTCAATAATCGGTACAAGGG
Source organism: Pseudomonadota bacterium (assembly GCA_039797035.1). Classification (GTDB taxonomy): domain Bacteria; phylum Pseudomonadota; class Alphaproteobacteria; order Acetobacterales; family Acetobacteraceae; genus Neoroseomonas. Next base: position 4,437 of record JBDKIR010000325.1, read on the forward strand.
CGCTTCATCTTCCACCAACAAAATACGCCGTCCTGATGCCGCCACATTGCTGATAGGTGCTTTGGGTTGCGGGGCATCTGGCTCCGCCTCCACACGCGGAAACCACAGCGAAAAGCGGCTACCTTCCCCAGGACGCGAGCGAACCGAGACATGCCCACCTGATTGGCGCAAAATGCCCAGCACCGTCGAAAGCCCAAGCCCCGTGCCGCCGCCATCGCGTTTGGTGGTGTAGAAGGGTTCGAAGATACGGGAAATCTGTTCCGCTTCCATGCCGGCACCCTCATCGGCCACTTCCAAGACCGCCCAGGCACCCGGCGCAATGGTGCCACCCTGTGCGGCCTCCGGCGCACTCAGATCACGGCTGCGCAAGGAAATGCGCAAATGGCCACCTTGCGGCATGGCATCGCGCGCATTCACGGCAAGGTTCATCAAGGCTTGGTCGATATGGCTGGGATCAACCCTTGCGCAGGGACCGGGCCTTTCCAGATCCAAGGCAATCGGAATGCGCCGCCCCAGCAAGCGGCCGAGCAAAGGCGCAATGCCATCCACCGCGCGATCCAGCGCCACCACCCTTGGCTGCACCGCCTGACGACTGGCAAAAGCGAGAAGCTGACGCACCAATCTGGCGCCGCGCCCGGTGCTATCCAGAATTTGGCGCAGATCTTCGGCAGTCGCGGTATCCGGGCTGCGCGACAGGGCGGTTTCCGCCGCCACACCCACCGCTGCCAGCAGATTGTTGAAGTCATGCGCGACGCCGCCGGCAAGGCGCCCTACCGCTTCCAGGCGTGCCGCTTCTTCCATCTGCGCCTGCCGTCGCCGCCGTGCCGTGATATCCAAAACGCGCAACAAGGCGCCCGCTTCCCCGCGCAAGGGCCGACAATGCACTTCCACCGCCGCATCAGGCGCCTGATCCTGCGCTGCCAAACGCGCTTCAATCGCCGGTGGCGCGGGGGGTCCCGCCAGGGCAACCGTAATGATCTGGCGCACCAGTTCCTGACTGGCTGCGGCAAAAAGGGACGTCGCTTCAATCCCCGGCCCCGGCGCCGGCCCGGCACCGCAAAGTTTTTCCAGCACGGCACTGGCAGCGCGAATGCGCCCTTGCGCATCCAAAACAGCGAGCCCGGCTTCTTCCTCAGCTTCGAAAAGCCGACGAAAGGCATCCGCCGCCGCTTCGCCCCGCCCAGTCATGCGCCCATCCCGCCACGGCCGCGCAAACGCCAGACATAAGCAATGATTTCAGCGACCGCCTGATAATGTTCCGGCGGAATTTCGGTTTCCAACTCCAGCTTGAACAAGGCGCGCGCCAAAGGCGGGTTGGATACCAAGGGCACACCCGCTTCTTCCGCAAGGGCGCGAATACGCGCCGCTACCGCTTCCGTCCCTTTGGCGACAATCTTTGGCGCCGCTTGCGACGCATCATCATAGGCCAAGGCAATGGCGTAATGCGTTGGATTGGTGATCACGACTGCGGCTTTCGGGACCGCCGCCATCATGCGCCGCCGCGCGCGCGCCATCCGCAGATTGCGAATGCGTCCCTTGATATGTGGGTCGCCTTCGCTTTCCTTCACTTCTTCGCGCAAATCCTGCCGGCTCATACGCAGGCGCCGCAAATGCCGGAAGCGCACCAGCAAAACATCCAGCACCGCAATGGCCGCAAAGGCGACCAAGGCCGCCTTGAAAAGATCAAGCCCGGCGCTGGTCATGCGCGCCAATAATTCAGCGGGATCAAGTGACAACACTGCGCGCAATTCCACCGGATCACCGAGCGCCCACCACAAGGCGCCACCCACGACACCAAGCTTGATGATGGTGCGCAGGAATTCGACGACCCCTTCACCACCCACCAAACGCTTCAATCCTGAGAAGGGATTAAGACGCGACAATTGCGGGCGCATGCCCTTGCTGGATATCAGGCCACGGCTTTGCAGCATGGTGGCCGCAGTGGCACCAAGCGCGACCATCACCGTCACCGGCAGAACAGCCAGCAGCCCCAGGCGCAGCAATTCCTGCGCAACCGGGCCGGTTTCCAATTGATGGCCGCTTTCCAGAACGCCACGCATGCCGCGCATCAATTCATAACCAAGGGGCGGCAAGCCTATCGCCATGCCAAGCAAGCCAGCGCCCAGCGCCGCGAAATTCACCGCCTCACGCGAAAGGGCGATCTGACCTTCCTCGCGCGCTTTCTCCAACCGCTTTGGCGTTGCTTCTTCTGTCTTGTCTTCTGCGTCGTCTTCGCGCCCGCCTTCGGCCATGGCTCAGCGCCCCCCCGGCAAGGCGAGGAAACTCTCACGCGCGGCACTGGCATAAGCGCCAAGTATGGCTGGCAGCAGCAGCGCCAAAAGCGACAGGCCGAGCAGGATCTGCCCAGGCACCACAAGGAAATAAACCTGCACCTGCGGCGCAATGCGTGCGAGCAAGCCGAAGGCCAGATTCAACACCACGCCCAGCAGGATGAAAGGCGCGACCAAACGCAGCGCGAGCAGGAAACTCTCCCCCACCG
>JBDKIR010000326.1:0-3706 GCA_039797035.1 Pseudomonadota bacterium
GCGAGCCAACCGCGCTCATCAGCGATATTCTGAAAAAAGCCAGCGCGGCAGCGGCCAATCGCGGAAGCGCCAAGCCCAAGCAGCACCGGCGCTTCATCGGTGGTATAGCCTTGGAAATTGCGCCTTAACCGGCCGGCAGCGGCAGCCCGCGCCATGGCATCCGCCGGCCGCGCAAAGTGATCCAGCCCAATCGCGACATAGCCCGCATCGGTCAGCACCCGCGCCGCCGCTTCCGCCTGCGCCATGCGCAGCGTTGCATCCGGCAGATCCTGTTCCTTGATTGCCTTTTGATGCGTCTTCATCCAGGGCACATGGGCATAGCCAAAAACGGCGACGCGATCGGCGCCATTTTCGGCGGCAAAACGAGCCGAGGCTTCAACCTCCGCCACCCCCTGCCCGGGCAGGCCATAGATCAGATCCATATTGATGCCGCCAATGCCGGCCGCACGCAGCCTTTCAACCGCAATGCTCACTTGTTCGGCCGGCTGCACGCGGCCAATCAGGCGTTGCACCTTGGGCGAGATATCCTGCACGCCAAGGCTGGCGCGCGTCAGCCCCATGCCGGCCAGCGCATCAATCATGCGTGTATCCAGCGTGCGCGGATCAAGCTCGGCGGCGATTTCCGCGCCAGGCTGAAAGCGGAAATGCTGGCGGAGCGCCGCGCCCAAGGCGAATAACCCCTCAGGCGCAAGCGCCGTGGGCGTGCCACCCCCCAGATGCAGCGCCGCGACGCCAGCATGGGCGGGCAATACCTCGCCCAGAAGGCGCGCTTCTTCCGCCAAGGCCGCGCCATAACGCGCGATGCGCGCGGCGGAACGCGTCACCGCCGTATGGCAACCGCAATACCAGCACAGCGAAGCGCAAAACGGCACATGCACGTAAAGCGACAGCGCATCATCCGGCTTGATTTCAGCCAACCAGCCGCGCAGCGCCGCTTCTTCCAATGGCGTGAAATGCGGCGCGGTCGGGTAGCTGGTGTAGCGCGGCAGATTGGCGCTGGCATAGGCGAGCAGGCCGGAATCCGGCGCTTGAGGGGCTTGGGTCATAGCGCCAGCAAAGCGCCCGGGCGCCCTCACCACTTTGCGATGCCGCAAATCCAGCGAATTGCGCTGCATCAAGCTTGACCTAGGCCTGTTTATAGTAGATTTTCCTAATATTAGGAAACCCTAAAGGAGATCACCATGCCACGGCTTACCGATAAGGCCTGGTCGCCTTATGTGGCCGGCGCCCTGATTGGGCTTTTGCAAATCCCGGCCTTTATCTTTCTTGGCACCGCGCTCGGGGCCTCATCCTCCTATGTCACCCTCAGCGCGTCGCTGGCGGAATTCTTTGATCCCGGCATCCGGGCCCTCCGCTACGCGGCGGGGCATTTGGACGGGGCGAAGAATTGGTGGCAGGTGGCCCTGGTTGTCGGCCTCGCCCGTGGCGCCTTCGCCTCTGCCCGGCTTTCCGGCGCAAGCCGTAGCGGTGTGCCGCGGGTCTGGTCACGCGTGACCGGGCTCGGCACCGGCGGGCGCTTCATCATGGCCTTCGCCGCCGGCTTTCTCATGCTGATGGGCGCGCGGATTGCCGATGGCTGCACCTCTGGCCATGGGCTTTCGGGGATGGCGCAACTCTCGCTCGGCTCCTTCGCCGCGGTTACCGCCATGTTCGCCGGTGGCATCGCCACCGCACTGCTTGTTTTCCGTCCTGTGCGCTGAAGGGAAAGATCATGTCTGTTATCAATGCCATCCTGCTCGGCCTCGCCATGGGGGCGGCTTTCGGCTTCTTTCTGGAAAAGGCGCGGGTTTTTGAACCGGCCGTGATCATTGGCCAATTCCAGCTCCGTTCCTTCCTGATGCTGCGCGTGTTTCTGGCCGGCGTGGCGGCGGGGCTGGTGGTGCTGGCCGCGCTGCATGGGTTTGGCGTGATCAAACTCGCCCCCAAGGCGTTGCTGCCCATGGCCGATATTGTCGGTGGTCTGTTTCTGGGTGCCGGTATTGCACTCGCGGGCGCCTGCCCGGGCACGGTATTGGCGCAAATCGGCGCTGGCTATCGCGATGCCTGGGCCACGCTTGCGGGCGGGCTGCTGGGCGCGCTGGCCTTTACCTATCTGGAACCGGATCTGGCGCCATGGCTGCGCATTGCGGGCCAGGGGCGGCTGACGCTCGATACCGTGACGGGCCTGCCCTTCTGGGCCTTGGCGCTTGGCTTCGCGGCGCTTTTGGTGCTGGCGCTGGTCGGGCTGGAAAAATGGCGTTCCTGGCGTGAGGAACTCGGCCCCGAAGCGGATGGGTTGATGCCCCCCGCGCCACAGCCCTTGCCGCAGGGCCGGGTGTCAACACGCTAAGGCAAAAGGAAGGGTCGCCCCGGCCATCTGGCCGAGGCGACCCTGATTTCAGCGCGGCAGGCGCCCGAATTGCCCCGAACCGGGGGTCGAGCCAGCGCGTCGGCGCGACGCTTCGCCCCCGCCACCGCCACCACCGCTGCGGGCGGGGCCGGAGGGACGACGCGGGCGCTGTTGTTCCTGCGCCTGACGCGGCTTTTGCGCGGCACGCTGCGGCCGTTGCTGGCGTGGCGGCCGCGGCGCGGGCGCTTCTTCCGCCTCACCATTGCGGCGATCTTCCGCTGGGATGGCCACGCGGATCAGTTTTTCAATCGCGCGCAGCTTGTCACGGTCTTCACCCGAACAGAGCGCAATGGCGATCCCCGCCGCGCCGGCGCGCGCGGTGCGGCCGATGCGGTGCACATAGGTTTCCGGCACTTCGGGCAGATCAAACTGGATGACATGGGTCACGCCCTCCACATCAATGCCGCGCGCCGCGATATCCGTGGCGACCAGCACCGGGGCACGACCATCACGGAATGCTGCCAAGGCCGCTTCCCGCGCATTCTGGGATTTATTGCCATGGATCGCATTGGCGCTGATGCCATCCTGCCCCAGATGGTTCACGATGCGATCGGCGCCGTGCTTGGTGCGGCTGAACACCAGCGCCCGGCCCACACCTTCACCGCGCAGCAATTCGGCCAGGACGCGGCGCTTATCCTGATGATTGGCGTGAATGACACGCTGCGCCACTTTCTCGGCCGTGCTGGCCACCGGCGCCACCGCCACGCGCACTGGGGATTTCAGCATTTCATCCGCCAGGCGGTTGATTTCCGCCGGCATGGTCGCGCTGAAGAACAAGGTCTGGCGTTCCGCCGGCACAGCGCGGATCAGGCGACGAATGGCCGGCAGAAAGCCCTTATCGAGCATCTGATCCGCCTCATCCAAGACCAGCGCGCTGACATGATCGAGCCGTGCGGAGCCCTGTTCCAGATGGTCCTGCAAGCGGCCTGGGGTTGCCACCAGCACATCAATGCCGCGGCCCAGCGCCTGGCGCTGACCGCCAAAGCCAACACCGCCGAAAATCGTGGTGATGGAAAAGCCGAGATGCTTGCCATAGGCGCGGAAGCTTTCGGCGATTTGCGTCGCCAATTCGCGTGTCGGGCTCAGCACCAGCACGCGGCACCCACCACGCGGCGGGCGGCCCTTCAGGGCGGCAAGCTTATGCAACAAGGGCAGCGCAAAGGCGGCGGTCTTGCCGGTACCGGTTTGGGCAATGCCCAAAAGGTCGCGGCCTTCCAGCACAGCCGGAATGGCCTGGGCCTGGATCGGGGTGGGGGTCTTATAGCCCTCATCCTTCAGGGCTTGCAGGATAAGCGGGTTGAGGCGCAGCGCCTCGAA
>JBDKIR010000327.1:0-2878 GCA_039797035.1 Pseudomonadota bacterium
CGCCTTCCGCCTGCCGGATCAGGCCCGAGATATTGCGATAGCGATTGGCCTGCCGCGCCTGGCGTTGCAGCCCCTGGCGTTGTGCCTCCAACTGGCCGAGCAAATCATCCGCGCGCGACAGGTTGGTTTCCGCCTGGCGCAGCTTCAATTCCGCTTCGTGCCGCCGGGCGCGCAACCCCGCAATGCCGGCGGCTTCTTCCAGAACACCGCGCCGGTCATCGGGCTTGGCCTGGATCAGCGCCGCCACACGGCCTTGGCTGACAAGTGCGGATGACCGCGCGCCGGAACCGATATCGGCGAACATGGTCTGCACATCACGCGCGCGCAATTCCTTGCCATTGACGCGGAAATTGCTGCCCTCGCCCCGCGAAATCCGGCGCGTGATCTCTAGTTCGGCAATCTCATTATTCGGTGGCGGTGCAAGCCCGGCCGCATCCTCCAGGAACAACATGACTTCCGCCATATTGCGCCCCGCGCGCGTCGCGGTGCCGGCGAAAATCACATCATCCATTTCGCCGCCACGCATGGCCTTGGGCGAGGTTTCGCCCATGGCCCAGCGCAGCGCTTCAACAACATTGGATTTGCCGCAGCCATTGGGCCCGACAATGCCGGTCAAGCCAGGCAACACTTCAACGGTGGTTGGTTCCGCGAAGGATTTGAAGCCGGCGATGCGAATGCGCGCCAGGGTCGCACGCAAGGCAGCGCGACGTTGTTCCTCACTACGCGCGGCTTCCGCGGCCTCCGCCTCAAGCCGATCCGTTTCGGCTTCGGGCGGCGCCTCAGCCGCAGCCTGCGGCAGGGCTTCTTCCATCACTTGGGCGCCGCGTCCCGGACAGCCCCTTCGAAGCGATCAAAGGAGATGGCGCCGGGGAGTTTCTGCGTGCCGATAACAAAGGTTGGCGTTGCATTCACCTGATGTTCATTCTCACCCGCTTGGCGCGCTTCCAGAATGGCGCGGGCCAGCGCGTCATCATTCCAGGCAGCGTTGAAGGCATCAGCGCTCATGCCCGCCAGGGCCGCGATCTTGCCGACTTCAACCTTGTGATCGACGCCCCGCGCATAAGCCCAACGGTCCTGCGCGGCGAATAGTGCGGAAATGAAGGGTTCATAGCGTTCCGCGGGGAAGCTTCGCGCAACCGCATGGGCACGCAGCGATATCTGATCCAGCGGAAAATCGCGGAACACCATGCGCACCCGCCCGGTTTCCACCAATTCACGCTTCACCCGCGGCCAGGTTTCGCGGTGAAACGCACCGCAATGGCTGCAAGTCAGGGAGAAATACTCAATCGCCGTTACAGGCGCTTCCGGTCGGCCCAATGAACGTTCGCCAAGGCGCGGATCGGACGGCTGAGCCTCAACGGCTGCGTTCAGCAGCAGGAGGGGGGGCAGGGTCAACAGCGAACGACGAACGAGCATGCGCTTTTCTCCAGAAGGTCCGAATTGCCCAAAGGGGGGGGTGGCAATTCGGGCCGTTGAGGCCTTGTTGGACGAATCGGTCCAGTCTCAGCCTCGTTTTCGATAGACGCCACGGGCCAATCTTTCCAGCGCCTCGCGCAAATCCCCTGTGGGTAAGCCATCCAAAGCGGCTGCGACTCGGCTTGGCAGCACCACCTGACGGGGTGGGAGGGCCGGTTTGGCGCCGCCCGTGCCTGGCTGGATGGTCTGCACGAAGCGCAGGCGTTCCACGGCGACTCGGCCAAGCCCGCCATTGATGCGTCTGATCAGTTCCGGCGCCAAATGGCTGAGTTCCATCGCCATGGGCCCGGAACAGGCAATGGTCAGGCTGCCGCCCGTCAGGCGCAGCGGCTGGGTCACCGCCGCAAGGGCGGGGCCGACCAGGGCGGGCCAATCCGCCATGATCTGGGCGGCGGCGGGGCTCTTGCGTTTGAAGGCCGGGCGCGTCAGGGCTGGCATCAGGGCGCCGAGAGGTCTTGGCCCCCCGAAGAACCGCCTATCCTCCTCATCCTGAGACATGCCGTGAAACCCCCTGCCGCCACCGACCTGCTGAATTGGTATGACCGGCACCGCCGCATTCTGCCATGGCGCGCCGCGCCGGGGGAGCGGGCTGCCCCCTATCATGTGTGGCTTTCGGAAATCATGTTGCAGCAAACCACGGTGGCAACGGTAGGGCCGCGTTTTTCACGTTTTCTGGCGCGCTTCCCGGATCTGGCCGCCTTGGCTGCGGCGCCATGGGAAGAAGTGGCCGCGGAATGGGCCGGGCTTGGCTATTATGCGCGGGCGCGCAACCTGCATGCGGCGGCGCGACAAATCCTGGCCTTGGGCGGATTTCCCGAAACGCGGGAAGGTTTGGCCGCCCTGCCCGGCATTGGCCCCTATACCGCGGCCGCCATCGCCGCCATTGCCTTCAATGCACCCGTGGTGCCGCTGGATGGCAATGTGGAACGCGTCACCGCGCGGATTTTTTCGGTGGAGGAAGCGCTGCCCGCCGCCAAAACCCGGCTAGATGCGCTGGCGCAGGGGTTTCTGACCGATGCGGCGGCCCGCGCCCGGCCCGGCGATTTCACGCAGGCGCTGTTTGATCTTGGCGCCGGGATATGCACACCGCGCAAACCCGCCTGCGCGCTTTGCCCATGGCGGAAGGCCTGTCAGGCGCAAAAACGCGGCCTGACGGAAACCCTGCCGCGCAAGGCGCCGAAGCCTGAACGCCCCACGCGCCATGGCGTGCATTTTCTGCTGACCGATGCAGATGGGCGGATTTGGCTCCGGCGTCGCCCGCCGCGCGGGCTTTTGGGCGGCATGCTGGAAATCCCTGGCACCACTTGGCGGGAAGCAATGTGGCCGGAAGCCGAAGCGCTGGCGGCAGCGCCTTTAGCTGCTGCCTGGCAGCCGGTGGCGGGCGAGGCACGGCATGTCTTTA
>JBDKIR010000328.1:0-6989 GCA_039797035.1 Pseudomonadota bacterium
AGTTCCAGGCTGCCGCGCGCATCATCAGGCCGCGCGCGGGCGCCCAAAAGCATGGGCGTGGTGAAGGGAATGCTGACACCACGTTCCATGAAGGTGGCAGGTTCATAACGCCGCGTATTGAAATGCTGTAACGGTGAAGAGGGCTGCGCGTTCACCCATGCAGCATGGGCGGATAAGGTAAAAAAACTCGCAACACCCCCGCATTTCCCGCCGCGTCCGGATTGGCCTCAATCCCTGGTTGAAAAAATCATGCGGCGGGGATGAGGGAGCGCGCCATCTGCTGGCCGAGCAGGATTTCCGCAAGCCTGATGCGATCAATCTGGGTCAATGCGCTTTCGCCCGCGCCCTGTTCGGCGGCCGCGAAGGCTTTCATCAACTTGTTTTCATGTTCTTGGTACATCGCGGCATTGCCCAATTGTTTCCCCAGAACCTCCAACCGTTTGGCGATACGCGCGACAAATTCCAGATAGGCAAATCCCTGATCGCTGATCGGTGCCGCCGCCGCCTGCAATGCGGGCAGGATATCCTGTTCCAGCACTTGCCCCATGATCAGGCGGCAATGTTCCTCAAGCCGCCAGAGGAAGGATGAAAGCTGCTGGCGCCGGCGTGCCATCTGGAAATAGGGCGACAGGCGCAGGAGTTCGACAGTGCGGCTGATTTCCTCCGCCCGATCCACCGCTGCCGGCAGGAGATCTTCCTGCAGCAATCTGAGCGATTGCTCCACCCAGGCTTCCAGGCTGCGCATGACCACCTCAGATATGCCGGGCGGCATGCCGGATGCGAGCGGCACGAATTGCGCTGCATGATGATTCTGCGCCAACAAGGTGTTGAAGGCGGCATTGAAGATATCCGGCCCCTCAGTGGCGGGGCCGGTCAGGGCGTCGCGCAATAGGCGTTCCGGCAGGGCGGCTTCGCCTCGGCGCAACACATCCCATAGGCCTTGCGCGTGGCGCCATACCCCAACCGACAGACGCATCATCATGCGGAATTCTTCAGGCGTGAAACCAGCCTCGGCCCAACGAGACCCCGGTGTGATCCGATCAGCAATCTTGCTCGCCTGATCCCAAAGCGCGCCGCCGTAGCGCCCGATCGCGGCATGGTTGGAAAATGCCTCATGCTGCAATTCATGCATGATGGCCTGCGCTGATGCGCCAAGCATGTCGCGGATCAAGGCGGCCATGGGATGCAGGGCGTGGCGCGGGATCAGGCCTGGGTCACGCAGCCAATCCGGCGCATCGACGATGGCGCCGGAAAGCGGCAGGAAAAGCAATCTTGTCAGGGTGACCTTGCGCGGCGGCTTCAGGAAACGCAGCCGTGGACGCGCGCGTGCCAGAAGCCGATCAACGCCCGAACGATCAGGCAAGCCATCAATCAGCCCAACAATCCGCATGAGATTTTCATCGGAAGCCTGGTGCAGCCCGGCCGCCAGCAATTGCAAATCCGAAGGGGGCGCCGGCTTTACAGGTGTGGCTGATGGCGGCGGGGTGGATGGCGTTGGGGCTTCGTCGCGTTTTGGAATAATGACCCGTGCCTGATGGCGCGATCTGAAGGCTTCCGCAGGGCTGATGCGGTTTTCATGATTGAAGCCAAAGCTGATCAGGTTTTCATTGCGGGCAGTCAATTCAATCAGGCGGCCAGTGCGCCAATCGGATCCTTGAGTAACCACCCGCGCGATGCGTGTGGGGGTGGGTTGCGCCACTGCCTCAGGGAACCAATTCTGGACTTCTCTCGGCAGGGTCGGGGTGATGCCGATCAGATCCCAGGCGATGTCTGCGCGCGCTTCCGCGGGTGTTTCGTGCCACAGGCCAAGTAGAACACCCCAGCCATCCAGCAGCCATTCCGGCCGACCGACGCGATCAAGGATTTTTGCCAAATCCAGATTGGGGCGCTGCAAGAGCGTGATGAGATTGCCAAATCTTAAATCGATTTCCGCAATGGACAGATCCGCATAATGCAAGACCTGCGCGATGGTTTCCGTAAGAAAGCCAAGCGCGCCAGCTTCCTGATCAGTTGCCATGGTCGCGTTGAGCGTTTTCATCTCCGCCAGCATGGCGCGCATATCGCTTGCCAGTCGGCGCAAACGGGCAGTTTCGCCGGCGCCAGGTGGACCAAGACCCGCCAGCACCCGCGCCAAATTGCGTAACTTATCCGCGAGATCCGGGGGCAGTTTTGCAAGCTGTTCAGCGATGGCGTCTTTGTCTTCCGGCGCCCGCCTATCTTGGGCAGAAGAATCGCGCCGTTGGTTTGCGGTTGCCTCAAAATGCGCCAAAGCTGCCGCCAGGATCATGCTTTCGCTGCCGGCTTCCTGTTCCATCGCGCTATGGGCGGCATGCGCGACATGCCTGCCCCCCAGGCCATCCGCAGCGATCTTGAGCGCTTCCCGCCTGATGGTCAGCGGCTGAATATCGCCAAGCTTACCGAGGACTTCCCATAATCTGACATCGTAAAGGGTGGGCGATCCGAACTCCTCAAAGGCCTGCCACGGCAGGACATAATTACCCTTGCCTTGCGCTGGATTGGCCATCAGCAATTCCAGCCCGCGCCCTTCGGGGGAACGCCGCAAGCGCGCCCCAAGCAGCCTTGGGCTGCAAAACGGCACATGCGCGCCATAATGCGCGTAAGACGCGAAATCTTCCTGCGGCTTTGGCGCTGGTTGCGTGGGTGGCGTGGTAAGCACAGAACGCTGATTTAGATCTGGGCAAGATAGGAAGGGCAAAAAACGGCGCGATGCCTGCGCGCCTGGCAGTCCCCACGGCGAAGGGTCTTGCCACACGCCATCAGCACGATCATGGCCCGTTCAATCTTTGGCGACGATGCCGATAAAGAACACGCTCAGCGACATCGCCGCCCAGAATGATTTCACGAATACGGGCAAATTCCATGGCAGAAAGGGCAGAGGGAATATCCTGCTGTTCCAGTTCCTGAATCTGCAGGCGAAAGCGATCCTTGAGGGTTTCCATGCGCGGGCCAGCCCCAACGCGCCGCCCGATATTTTCGAAACGACGCGCAAGGCGCGCCATGGCTTCAATCTCTGCCAGCAGATCAACCGTATCAGCGCTGATGGCCTGCAAAGCATCCACGACATGGGTGGTGAGCAGTTCCTGGTAACTGTTTCGGCAGAATTGATCGAGGATACGGCGATGGGCAATCAGGTCGCGCTTCTCCGGCCGTGCGATACCGCGCGGCGCGTTTTCCAAAGCTTCAAGGATTAGCAGGATTTCTTCCGCCGCGCCGACTGCCATGGCGGGGTCACTATCCGGAATTTCGGTAAGCGTCCGGCTGACCCAGGATTCCAGCACCTGTTCGACAATGCCTGAGATTTGAGAGGGCATTTGTTCCGTCAGGGCGCAAAGGATCGAAGGCTGACTGGCACGCTGCAGCAAGGTATGAAGGGCCGCTTCAAAAACGGCGCGGCCTTCCCGTGCCGGGCCGGTCATGCATTGCCGCAGGAAGTCGCCGGTGCAGCCGCCATCCATGCGTTGCCAAGCCTCCCAGATCGGTTCCGCCTGGCGCCATAATCCCCCCGCCAATGTGGTGATGAGATCGAAATCCCGGTCGCCGATGCCAATTGCCTGCCAGGCGGCATCCGGGCGTAACTTGGCCACGCCTTCGGCAACCGCTGGCCATAGGCGGCGCCCGACGCGGTTGATGATCGCGCCATCATCCAGGTTCTTGCCGCGCAATTCCCGCTCAAGCAGATCAAATTCGCCGGACAGCATGCCGCGCAGCGATGCCATGAGGGGGGAAATCGCGCTACGCGGGATGGCGCTTGGCTGCCTGCGCCACTGCAAGGGATCTACCAGGGCACCCGATAGGGGTAGAAACAACACGCGCAACAGGCTTGCTGGTCTGGGCGGTCGCAACTGCCGCAAGCGGGGCAGGGAAGGGCCCAGAATGCGCTGATGAATATCAGGGTTGGAAAGCCGGTCGATAATGGCGACAATTTTAATCAAGGCAGTGTCGGAGGCATTTTCAACCATATTGCCGAGTTTGCGGCTTTCCGTTGTTGCGCGCAGCGGTGCGGCATCAAGCTTCACGCCATGGGCGGCAGGTAAGGCGCTGTCGCCACCCGCCAATGGGATGCGTAGCCTCTGCGGGCCCGCTTGCTCGGTTGTGGTTTTTTGGATCTTGACCGCCATCTTCCCCGCTGAGGCAGCCAGTGGCGCGATCTGGTTTTCATAAGAAATCGACAAGCCAATCAGCTTTTCATTCCGGGCCACCAATTCCAGGCTATTGCCGTTGCGCCAATCGGCCTTGTCGCGCACCACCTGCGTGGTGCGGCGGGGTTCGCGCCAATCCTTTACATCGCCAATCCACGCCCGGGCTTCGCGTGGGAGAATGGGCGCGATCAGTGCCATTTCCCAAATGGCCGAACGGCGATCCGCCGGGCGTGCTGCGCGCCAGAGCGCCATGGGCGTTTTCCAGCCATCCAGCACCCATTCAGGGCCACGGGCGCGATGCAGGAAATTCTCCTTTTCGCGCTTCCAATCAAGGATCAGGAAGCCGAATTCGGTGAGCAGTGTTTCCGTATTCACCAGCGCAGTTTCGGCGCATTCAATCGTGACGCGCCCGGTTTCATGGATGAACTGCGCCGCGATCACATGGCCGCTATCCTTGTCTTCGCCCGCGATCCAATCGGCGATTTCGTCCATGATGCGCCGCAGTTCTTCAAGCATGTCGCGCAGACGCGCATCTTCGCCTTCCATCAATGGTGACGCGCCGCTCAGCGCAATCGCGAGGGCTTCGATGTCCGCCACAAATTCAGCAAGCGGCATTTTAAGCCTTGTCGCCGCCTGGGCCGTGGCATTCTGGGCATGCTGCAAGAAAATCTCGGCCGGCATGCTGGCCAGCCCTTCCCGCGCGACGCTGCCAGGCATTAAACCCATGACTAGGCTTTCCAGCAGCAGTGATCGCATGAGCCTTTGGCTGATCTGATCGCGTCGCTGGGCATCTTTTGCGGCAAGCGCGGCATGGCGCCCGGCAAGCCCCTGTGCCGCCAGGCGTTGCGCATCCTGGCGGATGCCAATCGGGCTGATATCCTCGGCCTCTTCCAGGGTTTCCCATAAATGCCGGTCGAACAGGGTGGGCGTGCAGATATCCGGCATGGCGCCCCAGGGCAGAATCAAGGCGCCGCGGCCGCCCGATGGATTGGTCACCACCATTTCGCGGCCGCGATTGGACGTTGAATGCCGAATACGCGCATTCAACAGCAGGGGCGTGGTGAAGGGCACCGTGGCGCCACGCTCACGGAAACTGAGGGGTTCGAAGCTTTCGGAACGAAAGCGATCAAGATCGCCCAATGTTTGAGACATTGGAATAATTTATCAATAAAAAATATAAATTAAAGAGGTATTTGCGGCATTCATGGGCCGCCAATAGCGACCTTGCGTGATTTTCAGGGGCTGGCGTTAACAGGGGGGCGGCTTGGGCAACCAAGGGTGGAAAGCCCTTTGGGCGGCCGGCGATACCGCCACCCGGTCTCAAGCCACGCGATGCAATAGCGGTTCACCACGCTGCAAGCGTTGGCAATTCTCCGCCGCAATGGCGAAGGATCGCGCGAAGGTGCCTGTGGTTTGCCAGGCAATATGCGGCGCCAGCACCACATTCGGCAGGCCCAATAATGGATCGGTGGGGTTCACTGGTTCGGCGCTGAAGACATCCAGCCCCGCTGCCGCCAAATGCCCCGATTCCAGTGCAGCCATCAGTGCCGCCTGATCCACCAGGCCGCCGCGGGCGGTATTCACCAGCACCGCACCACGCTTCATGCGGGCAATGGCGGCGGCATTGATCAGGCCCCGTGTTTCCGGTGTTTCGGGAATATGGAGTGAAACTACATCCGCTTCCGCCAAAAGCGCGTCCAAGGGGCGAAAGCTGCCGATGGCCTCGGGCTTCGGGGCGCGGGCGGTGTATAAAACCTCGCACCCCATGGCCTGCAGGATGGGGGCAAGCAGCTTTGGCACTGCGCCATAGCCCACCAAACCGACCTTGCGCCCGCCCAGTTCAAACAAGTGATCCTGCAAGGCGGCAGGCTGGGACCAGCCGCGCCCGGCGCGCGTTTCAGCATCGAAATAGGCGCTGCGGCGGAGCGCGCCCAGCATCAGCAGCAGGGTCATTTCCGCAACCGCCCGGCTATTGGTTCCCGGCAGATTACACACCGCAATGCCGCGCGCGCGGGCGGCTTCCAGGTCAATCGTATTCACCCCCACACCGATTTTCTGGATCAGGCGAAGATTGGGCGCGGCGGCGATATCGGCGGCGGTGATCGGCTGCAGCACATGCCAGATCACCTCCACCTTCGGCAGCAGGCGCGCGTAAAGCGCGGCATCGGCCTCTGGGCAGATGGTCAGGTCAAGCGCGGGCAGGGCGGCAAGCTGGGCGGCCAAGCCCGGCCCGGCATCATAATGCAGCAGCACCTTCATGAGCGGGACCGCCCAAGATAGGCGCCGCCGGCAAAGCGCGCCCGCGCCCCCAGGCTTTCTTCCACGCGCAAGGCTTCGTTCCATTTCGCCATACGCTCAGACCGCGCGAAGGAGCCGACTTTCAATTGGCCAACCCCCCAACCCATCGCCAGGTGGACAATGGTGACATCCTCGGTTTCGCCAGACCGGGCGCTGACAATGCCGGCAAAGCCCACTTCCTGCGCGGCATCCCAGGCGGCTTTGGTTTCCGTCAGCGTGCCGCGCTGATTGGGTTTGATCAGCACGGTATTGGCCGCGCCCATCCCAGCGGCGCGGCGCACCCGCGCGGCATCCGTCACCAGGAAATCATCGCCCACCACTTGAATGCGGCCACCCACTTCGCGGGTGAAGGCAGCAAAGCCCGCCGCATCATCCTCCGCCAGGGGGTCTTCGATGGACGCGATCGGATAGGCGGCGATCCAGCCAAGCAACATGCGGATCATCTCATCCGTGCCAAGTTCGCGGCCTTCAAGGCCAAGCTTGTAGCGCCCGCCCTTGCCGAAATCCGTCGCGGCAATATCAAGCGCAATC
>JBDKIR010000329.1:0-4305 GCA_039797035.1 Pseudomonadota bacterium
ATTGCAGCCAGGAATGGCCTTCGCGCGTGATTGCGCATCTGGCGGCTTGCGGCCTGCCCGCACGCATCACCGATCTGCCACGCCGCTTTACGGTGGAGGCATTGCTCGGGCGCATGGCGAAGGACAAGAAAAACCGCGATGGCAAGATGCGCTTCGTGCTGCTGCGCGGGCCCGGGGAATGCTTCACGAGCAGCGATGTTCCGGCCGAGGCCGTGGAGAAATTATTGCGCGATGAGGGCGCGCACGAAAACTGAGGCAAGCGCCTTCATTCTGATTTTCCGCTGGCGTCGCTTGGGCGCTTAACTTGCCGACGCTTAACTTGAATGCGGCGCGGCTGCCACGGTGCCTTCCGGCGCATGGGCGAATTCCGGCACCAGCCGCGCCAATTGCTGCAACGCAAGCCGCGCATTTCCTGCCCGACCGGCCAACGCCATTTCATCAATGGCACGCCCCACCAAGGCGGCATCCGCTGTGCGCGGCGTTGCCACCAAAAGCCCGGGAAAGGCCGTTGGGCGCGGTGGTTCCTGGCCGTGGAACAATTCCTCATAAAGCCGCTCACCAGGGCGCAGGCCAGTGAAGCGGATTTCCACATCCTCATCCGGGCGCAGCCCCGCCAGCCGGATCATGCGCCGCGCCAGATCCACAATCTTCACTGGCTGGCCCATATCCAGAACGAAGATACCGCCTTCAGCCAATTCCGGCGGCTGATCCTTGGGATCGGTGGTGCCAACAACACTCGCCTGCAAGACAAGCCCGACCGCTTCGCGCACCGTCATGAAATAGCGCCGCATATCGGGGTGCGTGACTGTCAGCGGCCCGCCACGTTCCAATTGCCGGCGAAACAGCGGCACGACACTGCCGGTGGACCCCAGCACATTGCCAAACCGCACCGTGATGCAGCGCATCCCCGCGCGCCCATGACGCGCTTCGCGGTCCAGCGCCTGACAATACATTTCAGCCAGGCGCTTTGACGCCCCCATCACCGAAGTCGGATTCACCGCCTTGTCGGTGGAAATAAAGACCATTGCCGCAGTGCCAACCGAACGCGCCGCTTCCGCCACCACGCGCGTCCCAAACGCATTCGTCAGCACGCCTTCCAGCGGGTCATTTTCCACCATGGGCACATGCTTCAGCGCCGCCGCATGAAAGACCAATTCGGGCTTGATATCTTCAAACAAGCGCCTGATCCGCGCCTCATCACGCACATCGGCGAGCACCGCGCGGCGCGGCACATCGGGGTGCTTTTCGCGCAATTCCAGATCGATTTCATAGAGCAGGAATTCGCCGTGATCGAGCAAGACCAGCATCGACGGACCAAGCGCCGCCACCTGCCGCGCCAATTCACCGCCAATCGTGCCGCCCGCGCCAGTGACCAACACACGCCGGCCTTGCACCAGCCGCGCCATGCCTTCGCGATCCAGCGGCACTTGCGGACGATCGAGCAAATCCTCAATCGAAATCGGGCGCAATTCCACGCGGCGCGTGGCTTCACTGCCTGCCGGGTCAAGCCGCGTTGGCGCCGGCGCGCGGCGCAGCGGCACACCATGCCGATCCGCCGCATCCAACAGCGCTTCCAGCGCTGGGCCTTCAATATCCGGGCCCGAAAGCACGATCAGCCCTGGCAAGCGCCCTTCGGCGCGCAGCCGATCCAGCACCGCATCGGCTTCTTCCACCGTGCCCAGGATCAAATGCCCCTGCATGCGCCGCCCCGCCTGACGGGCGCGGAGCGAGAGAATGCCAATCACGCGATAAGGCGCGCGCCGATCACGTTCCAAGGCACGAATGAAAAGATCCGTACCCTCGGCCGCGCCAACCAGCAATACGGCCTGCGCATCCGGCGCCGCTTCACCGGCATGGCGCGCAGCCTGCACCAGCGCCAGCACGCGCGCGCCCATCAGCAAGGCGCCCGTCAGAACAGCATGAATGAGTGGGAAGGCCGGGTTGGTCGGCAACCAGGCCCCGGTCAATTGCAAGCCGAGCCAGAAGAGTAGCGCGCCCCCAAGTGCCGCGCCGGCCACCGCCAAAAGATCGCGCAAGCCGACAAAGCGCCAATATTGTTCCGGCAAGCGCAGCACCGCCCCGGCGGCGAGCAAGGCGAGGACCGCCCCCGGCGCGGCCCCGGCCCACCAGACGCCAGAAGGCCAATGGCGCGGCGCAATCGCCCAAACGGCCAGCAGCAGGCCAAGCAGGGCCAATAGGCCATCAAGGGCCAGATTCAGCAGAATCCGATGAGAGGGGCGGCGCGTCACGCCCCCTTCCTAGCCCAGAACCCGGCGGGGGGGAATCGTGTCAGCGCGCGCGGAGCAGATGCGCTGCGTCCCGCGCCAGTAATCGACGATAGAGCGCTACAAGCCGCGCAGCCTCCCCCGCCCAGGCAAAGCGCGCCAGCGCGGCCCGCTGCCCGGCGGCGCCCAAGGCTGCCCGCCGCGCGGGCTGCGCCAGATGTTGAATGGCGGCCGCGATGGCCGTGGGATCAGCGACATCCACCAAGACACCACAACCGGCCGATTCAACCACGGCCTTAACTTCGGTTGCCGCCATCGGGGCGATAACCGGCAGGCCCGCCAGCATGGCGTCGAATAATTTATGCGGCAGCGCCAGACGATGATTTTCCGCCCCAGGCTGAAACAGAATAAGCGCGATATCGCAGCGCGCCGCCACCGCCAGGGCTGCGTCATGCGCCAGCCAGCCCTTGGCTTCGATACGATCGGCAAGACCAAGGGCACGCGCCTTGGCCCAAAAGCCGGCCTCACTGCCATCGGTGAAGCGCCCGATCAGGCAGAGCCGTGTCTCGGGCGGCGCCAGGGCCAAGGCATGCAGCATTTCTTCTGACCCGCGCGCGCGGCTGATGGCGCCCAGATGCAGCAAGGTGATCGGGCCTGGCCCATGGCGGCGGGGCGCAACCTCACCCATGGCATAATTGCGGATCGGCACCACCCGGGCCGCGCCGCCAAAGGGACCATCCAACCCATCCTTAGCCACCACCACCGCATCGGCGGCGCGCCCCATCAACGCACAGGCGATATGCAACAGGGCGCGGCTCAGCGGCCGTAACAGACCAGGCAAGCGGGCATCGAGGCGCGAGGGGTAATGTTCATGCACATCCAGCACCACCCGCCCGCCACGCTGCCAACGCGCAAGCAAGGCCGCCACCCAGGCATCCGGTTCTGAGGCATGGATCACATCCGCCTGCTGCGCAGCAGCGCGCCGGGCCAATGCAGGAATGGCCAATAGCCTCTGCCACCATCCCGATGCGGCGGGATAGGTCACCAGCATGACGCCGACTTTCTCCGATGGCACAAAACCCTGGCACGGCTGCTGACAAAGATGCGTGACATCAAAACCCGCCGCCGCCAAAGCCGCGCCTTCCTTCAACACCACGCGAATATCCATTGGCGGATGCGCTGCGGAAAGCAGCAAGACGCGCGCTGGGGGTGACGGGTTCAGGTCACCATCGCGCGGCATGTGTCATGATCCATCAATTCCATCAGATGATCGCGCATGCGTTCACCCGCACGCCCATCCCATAACGGAATGGGCCGTCCCGGCCGGGGCGGTGCCGCTAAAACCTCTGCCACTGCTTGGGGCAATTCCTCGGGCTTCACCAATCGATTGCCCCCCGCCGCGATGGTGATGGGGCGTTCGGTGGCGCGCCGCAGCGTCAGACACGGAAGACCCAGCGCTGCCGCTTCTTCCTGCACACCGCCGCTATCCGTCGCCACCAAGCGCGCGCGCGACATGAGGGAGAGAAATTCCAGATAGCGCAATGGCGGCGTGATCCGGACACCGCTTGGCGGCACAAAGCCAAAGGCGCTGATCTTCTTGGCCGCGCGCGGATGAATGGGCCAGATCAACGGCAAAAGGCGCGCAGCGGCGGATAGCGCATCCAATAAGGCAATCAGCCTTTCGGGATCATCGACATTGCCAGCACGATGCAAGGTGACCAGCCCAAAGCCACCGCGTGTCAGGCCGCGTGGCAGGCGCTTGGCGCGCGCGGCGGGCAAATGGCGCAACAGCGTATCAACCATGGCATTCCCCACTGCGCGGACCGCACCTGGCGCATGGCCTTCGCGTCGCAAGCGTGATGCCGTGACCTCATCAGGGGCCCACAGAATATCGGCGATGGCATCCATGGCGCGGCGATTGATTTCTTCCGGCAGGTTGCGTTCGCCGGAGCGCAAGCCTGCTTCCAGATGGATCACGGGAAGGCCGAGCTTGCGCGCCGCCAAGGCCGCCGCCAGCGCGCCATCCACATCACCCGCCACCACCACCATGGATGGGCGCCGCGCCAGCCAGGCGGTTTCG
>JBDKIR010000330.1:0-3091 GCA_039797035.1 Pseudomonadota bacterium
TGGTGGGGGAAAGCGCTTCCCGCAGGCCCAGAACGGAAAGATGGAAGCGTTCCCGCACACCCACCGCCGCCACCGGCATGGAGATCGCCAGAATGGCGAGCGTTGCGCTGCGTTCGATCCAGGTTGGCGTGTCATTCAGCACATAACGGCCAAAGACCAACCACCCCATCATGACCACCAACGCCACCAGCGCAGTACCGGCGAGCGCAATGGTCACGCCAGCCAGCACATCCATCAGGCGAGAAAAGGCGGCCAGCGGCGCGGGCATGTCGCCGCGCCGCCCCGTGTCAGCAAGGCTCACCGCGTTTCACGAATGCGCTTGAGCAAATCCGCCATGCGCGGCGCCGCAGCGTATTTCGTGTAAACTGGTTCCATCAGCGCCTGCCAGGGGCCACGATCGGTCAATTCAATCGCCGTCGCACCGCCCGCAATCACGCGTTCACGCGCGGTCTTTTCCCGTTCCGCCCAAAGCTGGCGTTGCAGCACGGCACTTTCACGCGCGGCATCACGCAGGATGGCGCGGTCTGCTTCATTCAAGCGCTGCCAGCGCTGGCGGCTGATCGCCAGCACTTCGGGTACATTGGAGTGTTCCGTTGTGGTAAAGAACTTCGCCACTTCGAAATGCCGCGTGCTTTCATAGGAAGGCCAATTATTCTCCGCCCCATCAATCACGCCGGATTGCAGGCTGGTGAAGACCTCACCAAAGGGCAGCGGCGTTGGGTTGGCACCCATGGCGCGCATGATATCAATCCAGAGATCAGAGGTCTGAACACGGATTTTCATGCCGCGCACATCGGCCGGCGTGCGCACCGGGCGCACCGTATAAAGGCTGCGTGCACCCGCATCATACCAGGCAAGGGTGATGATGCCGATCGCTTCCAGATCACGCGCAATATCCTCCCCGATCGCGCCATCCACCACGCGGTGGCTATGGCCCACATCACGGAACAGGAAGGGCAGCGTCAGGATCGCGGTGGAAGGGGCAAGGTTGTTCAGCGGCGAGAGATTGAAATTGGCAAAATCAATCGTGCCAAGGCGCATCTGCTGAATCGCCTCATCCTGCTGGCCCAGCTGTGCGGAATGGAAGCTGCGCATACGAATGCGGTTATTGGTGCGCTGGCCGACCAGCTCCGCAAAGCGGTCCATGCCGCGACCATTCGGATAATCCGCCGCATGGATATTCCAGCCACGCCATTCCTGCGCGGTTACCTCAGCCGGTGCGAAGGCCAGGAAGGAAAGTGCCGCAGCGGCCACAGCGCCGAGCAGGCCACCCTTTCGGGGTTTTGCAAGCAAGGTCATCGATGTCTCCTCCGATTGGGTGGTCTGGTCCACCCTGTTTTTGTTTCATGATCAGCAAGCTTGGCGGTTCCCTGCCCGCCCCGTCAATGCCGATGCCCCCCATTCGCCAGGCTCCACCTGTTTTCGGGGATCGCCAAGCGCTTGCCCGAATGGCAAGATGGCTTCCAGAACGAAAGGAAAGCCCCATGGCGCGCAAGAAACCGGAGGAACTCCGCAGTCATCGCTGGTTTGGCGTGGATGATATCCGCGCCTTCGGGCACCGGTCCCGCATGCTGCAGGCCGGCTATTCGGAATCGGATTTTCGCGGCAAGCCGGTGATCGGCATTATCAATACCTGGTCGGAATTAAGCCCCTGCCATTTCCATTTCCGCACGCGGGCCGAAGAAGTGAAGCGCGGCGTCTGGCAGGCCGGAGGCTTTCCGGTGGAATTGCCCGCCCACCCCGTGACGGAACAATACCAGAAGCCGACATCCATGCTCTATCGCAATATGCTGGCGATGGAGACGGAAGAACTGGCCCGCAGCCACCCCTGTGATGGGCTGGTGCTACTGGGCGGCTGCGATAAGACGCCACCAGGGCTGATGATGGGTGCGATCAGCGCCGGCCTGCCCTGCATTTTCGTCCCGGCTGGCCCCATGCTGCGCGGCAATTGGCGCGGCAAGACACTGGGTTCAGGCAGCGATGTCTGGAAATACCACGCCGAATTGCGCGCCGGGAACATCACCGAAGCGCAATGGAAGGATATGGAAGGCGGCATTGCGCGCAGCTTCGGCACTTGCATGACCGCGGGCACAGCGGCCACCATGATGCTGGCGGTGGAGGCTTTGGGCTTTACCCTGCCCGGCGCTTCATCCATTCCGGCTGCGGATTCCGCGCATCCACGCATGGCAACCGAAACCGGCAAGCGGATTGTCGATATGGTCTGGGAAGACCTGACGCCGAAATCCATCATCACCCAAGCCAGTATCGATAATGCCGTGACCGCCACCATGGCCTTTGGCGGTTCCACCAATGCCATCCCGCATCTGATCGCCATTGCCCGCCGTGCCGGCGTGCCGCTGGATCTGGAACGTTTTGATGCGCTGTCACGTCGCGTGCCGCTGGTGGCGAATCTGCGCCCCAATGCCGGCGAAAAACTGATGGAGGATTTCTTCTATGCCGGCGGCGCGCAGGCGCTATTCCATCGCATTCGCGATTTCCTGGACCTTTCCGCGCGCACCGTCACCGGCCATACACTTGGCGAGAATATCGCCGGCGCCGAGATTTTTGACGAGGAGGTGATCCTGCCACTCGATCGCCCCTTGCAGGCGGAAGGCGGGCTTGCGGTGGTGAAGGGCTCGCTCGCGCCACGTGGCGCCGTGATCAAGACCTCAGCCGCGGAGCCGCGCCTGTTGAACCATACCGGCCCGGCGGTGGTGTTTGAGGATTACGCGGATCTGAAAAAGCGTCTGGATGATCCTGATCTGCCCGTCACCCCGGATTCAGTGCTGGTGCTGAAGCAGGCCGGGCCGCAAGGCGGGCCAGGCATGCCGGAATGGGGCATGTTGCCGCTGCCCAAGAAAATGTTGCAGCAGGGCGTGCGCGACATGGTGCGCATTTCCGATGCGCGCATGTCCGGCACATCCTATGGTACCTGCGTTTTGCATGTGGCGCCGGAAAGCCATGTGGGTGGGCCGCTTGCCTTCGTGCAGACTGGTGATCTGATCCGCCTTGATGTCGCCAATCGCAAGCTGGATTTGCTGGTGGATGCAGCGGAAATGGAACGCCGCCGCGCCGCTTGGAAACCACCCGT
>JBDKIR010000331.1:0-3329 GCA_039797035.1 Pseudomonadota bacterium
CCGATGGCCGGGTGCCGCTTGAAGTGCTGGTGCGCGCTTTTGTCACGCCCTTCATGCTGAATGGCAAAACCCCCGAAGGCCGGGCCACCATGCGCATGCATGCGCGGCTGAACACGGAACCTGATGATATCGCCCGGGAAGTGCTGAGCACGGTCTATGACGATACCACCATGGCCTATGTTGAGGCCTTCCGCCTGGTCCTGCCGGATTTGCCGCCCGAGGTGCTGTATTGGCGGCTCTATTTCATGATGGGGGCCTATCGCTACACCTTGTTCCGTAGCGGTCGGCTGGAAGTCATGTCTGGCGGCTTATGCGATTCGGGCGATTTCGATATGGCGGTGGAACAGATTCTGCCATTTCTCTGCGCGGGGCTTTCGGCCCCGGCGCCCGCCGAACCCGCCCCGGCGCTGCCGCCTAAAGCCAGCCGCCGCAGCTGAACTGGGCGCCGCGCCCCGGCTTGGGGCGCGGTCGACCCGCTATTCCACCGCGATCTTGGACGCGCGGATCACTTCCCGCCAGATCGGCACTTCGCGCGCCACGCGGGCCCGCAATTCTTCCGGTCCCCCGCCCACAACCGGGGCGCCGGCTTGGCGATACCGTTCCTGGACATCTGGGCGCTGCAGGACTTTCACAACCTCGCGCGCCAACAATTCTACCACCGGGGCCGGGGTGCCGGCCGGGGCGAATAACGCCAGGAAGGTTTCCGAATTGGCATCCTTGATGCCCAGTTCTTCCTGCGTCGGGGTATCCGGCAGATCGATGTTGCGGGCGGCGCCGGTTTGCACCAGGGCGCGGAATTCGCCCGAGCGGAGCTGCGCCATGATGGAGCCCTGCGCCGCGCTGATGACTTGCACCGTGCCGGCCAGGGCCGCCTGGGTTGCCGGGCCAGCGCCGCTGAACGGCACATGCTGCATCTCAAACCCGGCGCGCAGCTTGAGCAATTCACCCGCCAGATGCGGCGTGGTGCCGATGCCGGGGCTGGCATAATTGAATTTGTCCGGATTGGCCTTGGCCTGGGCGATCAGGTCCGGCAGTGACGCAATGCCGCTATTCGGCTTGACCGCGATGACATTGGGGGAGGCGCCCAGGGTGCAAATGGGCGTGAAATCGCGGAAGGGATCATAGGGGGCATTACGGTAAAGGCTTGGATTCACGACAAAAGCGCTGGAAGTGACCAGCAGCGTATAGCCATCCGCGGCCGCCCGGGCGACATAGCCGATCCCGATATTGGCCCCGGCGCCGCCCCGGTTTTCAACAACAACGGGCTTGCCCAAAGCCTCACTCAGCGGTGGCGCCAGGAGGCGCGCCAGAATATCCGTGGCACCCCCTGGGGGGAAACTCACAGAAAGGGCGATGGCCCGCTCTGGAAAGGCGGCCTGTGCAGCGCCACCCGAGAGCAATGCGGTGGCGGAGCTCATCACGAAAAGCTGGCGCCGGCTGATGGGAAGGGTCTTGGACATTTTTGGTTCTTTCTCACTCAAAGGAATAAGGGCGGTTTTCGCTGGGGCATCGGTGGCGGGCGATGGCGGCCGAAGGGCATGCGGCGGTTGCGGTGGCCTGAAAGGGCCTTGCGCCCTGGACGAGTCGTGACCGGGGCGCCCATGTTGCGAGCGCCCGCTGAGCCTGGCACCGCACGGCGCGCTGCCGTCGCCATGGCGCTTTTTTCCCCTCCCCATTTTCCGGCACAAACTCTGAAGATGGCGCTATGCGACTGTCAAGCGGCGCCTGTGGCGGGGCGCAGGGCAATCACCCCGCAATTCTTTGACGGATTTGATACAGAAATACGCGGTGATAAGCGCGATTTGGCGCAAAAATACCGCTGCCTCGGTTGCGGTGCGATAAACCCTATGGTAACGCCCCGGCCGCGTCGGGAAACCGCCCGGCTTTTCGTTTTGCGCAAGAACAGGACCGGTATAATCCGTGGCTGCCACAGAACAGACCCTTGATATGGCTTCGCCATCGGCGCCCGCCGCCGCGGGTGTCGCCGGACGTTATGCCAAGGCGCTTCTTGACCTTGCCGATGACCGGCGTGGAACCGATCCCGGTGCCACGGATCGGATTGGTGCGGAGCTTGAGGCGCTTTTTGCTCTCTGCCGTGACAATGCTGATATGCGGAGCTTTATCGCGGATCCGCGGTTCAATGCCGCCATCCAGCGTGACCGTATGTTCAAGATCCTGGACGCGGCTGGCATCAAGGCCGAGGTTCGCAACCTGGTTGGCGTGCTGATTGCCAATCGGCGCCTGTCGGCCTTGCCGGCGGTGGCCAGTGCTTTCGGTGGCCTGATCGCCGCCCGGCGTGGCCAGCAAACGGCGGAAGTGACCACCGCCCATGCGCTGACCGATACGCAGCGTGCCCAGATCGCGGCGCGGCTGACCGAAGCTGGTTTCCCGAATGTCCGTCTTTCTGAGACGGTCGACAAATCCATCCTGGGTGGGCTGATCGTCCGGATCGGTTCCCGCCTTTACGACAATTCCATCAAATCCAAATTGCAACGTCTGCAATACGCCATGAAGGGGGCTGCCTGACCATGGAAATCCGTCCGGCTGAAATTTCGGAAATCCTCAAGCAGCAGATCGCTGGCTTTGACGCTGAAGCGAATGTGGCTGAGGTCGGCACTGTGCTGACCGTGGGCGATGGTATCGCCCGCGTCTATGGCCTGCAGAATGTCATGGCTGGTGAGCTGGTGGATTTCCCAGCTTCTGGCGTGAAGGGCATGGCGCTGAACCTTGAAACCGACAATGTCGGCGTCGTGATCTTCGGTTCCGACCTTTCCGTGCGTGAAGGCGATACCGTCAGCCGCACCGGTGCCATCGTGGACGTCCCGGTGGGCAAGGGTCTGCTCGGCCGCGTTGTCGATGGCCTCGGCAACCCGATTGATGGCAAGGGCCCGCTCACGGATGTGGTGCGCATGCGCGCCGAGCTGAAGGCGCCTGGCATTATTCCCCGTAAGTCCGTGCATGAGCCGATGCAGACGGGCATCAAGGCGATCGACGCCCTGATCCCGATCGGCCGCGGTCAGCGCGAGTTGATCATTGGTGACCGTCAGACCGGCAAGACCGCCGTGATCGTGGACACCATCATCAACCAGAAGGCCGTCAATGCCGGTGGTGATGAGAGCAAGAAGCTTTATTGCATCTATGTCGCCATTGGTCAGAAGCGTTCCACGGTTGCGCAGCTGGTGAAGACGCTGGAATAACAGGGCGCGCTGGAATATTCCATCATTGTCGCCGCCACCGCTTCCGATCCGGCGCCGATGCAGTTCCTGGCGCCCTTCTCCGGCTGCGCCATGGGCGAGTTCTTCCGCGACAACGGCATGCATGCGGTCATC
>JBDKIR010000332.1:0-2669 GCA_039797035.1 Pseudomonadota bacterium
GACGCTGCGCGCCCTGATGAAATTGCTGCCGAAAACCGCCAAGGTTGAGGGGCAGATCCAGGTGGCCGGGCGCGATGTGCAGGCCATGAATGAACGCCAACTGGCCGATTTCCGCGGTGGCGATGTGGCGATGATCTTCCAGGAACCGATGACGGCGCTGGATCCGGTCTTCACCATTGGCCGCCAGATTGCGGAAACCGTGCAGCGGCATGAAGGGGTCAGCCGCAGCGCTGCCGATGCCAGGGCGCTGGAATTGCTGGAATTGGTTCAGATCCCTTCTGCCAAGCGCCGGCTTTCGGCTTATCCGCATGAATTATCGGGCGGGCTGCGTCAGCGGGCGATGATTGCCGTGGCGCTGGCCTGCCGGCCCAAATTGCTGCTGGCCGATGAACCGACCACGGCCTTGGATGCAACCGTGCAGATCCAGGTGCTGTTGCTGCTGCGGTCCTTGCAGGCGCAATTGGGCATGGGCGTGGTGTTCGTGACGCATGACCTTGGCGTTGCCGGGGAAATCGCTGACCGCGTCGCGGTGATGTATGCCGGCCGCGTGGTGGAAGAAGGGCCGGTGGCGGGTTTGATGGCCGGGCCGCTTCATCCCTATGCCAAGGGGCTTTTGGGGGCCACGGTCCATGCCGGCATGCGGGGCAAGCGCCTGACCACCATTCCCGGTGCGCCGCCCATGCTGGACAAGGTGCCTGAGGGCTGCGCCTTCGCCCCGCGCTGCACGGAAGCGATCCCCGCCTGCCATGCCGGTGTCCCGCCCTTGCAGCAAATTGCCCCCGGCCGTTCGGCGCGCTGCATCAAGCTTTAGAGCAGGTCACGTTCAGATGGAATCATCTGAACGTGTGAAGATGCTCGAAAAACAATGGCTTAGAGCGGATTGCGTGAACCCATGTGAACGCAACACGACCTAGACGCCGGGCGCAGAGCATAAGGGGCCGGGCGATTTCAACCGCAAGCGAACTGCGCTAGATTGGGCTTATTGGAAGGCAGTTCACGAAGGGTTGAGGGAATGGCTGAGGGCAAATCGGTTCAAGCGGGACGTTCGGGCGGTAAATTGCTGGCCGATGCGCTGGTGGCACAGGGGGTAACCCATGCGTTTTGTGTGCCGGGCGAATCCTATCTTGACCTGCTGGATGGCCTTTATTCCGTTCGTAATCGCCTGCAATTGGTGACCTGCCGCTTTGAAGCCGGCGCGGTGCATATGGCGGAAGCCTATGGCAAGCTGACCGGCAAGCCCGGTGTGGCCATTGTCACGCGCGGCCCCGGCGCCTGTCACGCGGCGATTGGCGTGCATGTGGCGCAGCAGGATTCAACGCCGATGATCCTGCTGGTCGGCCAGATCCCGGTCGAGGAAACGGATCGCGAAACCTTCCAGGAAATCGACTATCGCCGCATGTTTGGCTCCATCGCCAAATGGGTGACGCAGATTGATGATGAAAAGCGCATCCCGGAATTGATGGCGCATGCCTTTGATGTGGCGGTCTCGGGCCGCCCCGGCCCGGTGGTGATTGCGATCAGCGAGGAAATGCAAAAGCGTATGGCGGGCGTGCCGGATATCGGCCCCGCCACCATTCTGCCGCCGCATCCCGCCCCAGATGCCGTGGCGCGCATGATGACGATGCTGGGCAAGGCGAAGCGCCCGCTGGCCGTCCTCGGTGGGTCGCGCTGGTCGGATCAGGGCAAGGCCGATATCCGCGACTTCCTGCTTGCCAATGATCTGCCCGTGGCGGTTGGTTTCCGGCGCCAGGGCATTTTTGATGGCCATTCGGATAATTATGTGGGTGATCTTGGCGTTGGCGCTGATCCCGGCCTGGTGGCGCATGCCAAGGAAGCGGATCTGATCATCGCCATCGGCTCTCGCCTTGGGGAGACTTTCAGCCAGGGCTACACGCTGCTCGATATGGCAGGGGCGACGCCGATTGTGCATGTCTATCCCGAACAGGCGGAAATCGGGCGCGTCTATCGTCCGGCGCTTGGCATTGTCTCGGATCTGAACGCCTTTGCCGCGGCCGCCAAGGCCGCGCCCGCCATCAAGAAACCGGCCTGGTCTGGCTGGACGAAGGATTTGCGCGCGACCCGCCTGAAGCAGGCGGAAGCACCCGAATATGAAGGGCCGCTCAACCTCGCCAAGGCGCTGCAAGCGCTGGAAAAGGCGCTGCCCAAGGATACGATCTTCACGACCGATGCCGGCAATTTCGCCACCTGGCCGACGCGCTTCATGCATGTGGGCGCGGGGCAGGATTTCCTTGGCCCCACAAACGGCGCCATGGGTTATGCCGTGCCGTCGGCGATTGGCGCCAAGATCGTCCATCCGGAACGCCCGGTGATCGCTTTCGTCGGCGATGGCGGCTTCCTGATGACGGGGCAGGAAATCGCGACCGCGTTCCACCATTCGGTCAATCCGGTCATCATGGTGTTCAATAACCAGATGTACGGCACCATTCGCATGTATCAGGAACGGGCCTATCCGCATCGCGTCTCCGGCACGGCGCTGACCAATCCGGATTTCGCGCGCTTCATTGAAGCCTTTGGTGGGCACGGCGAAATCGTCGAAAAAACCGATGACATGGTGCCCGCCGTGAAGCGTGCGCTGGCGTCTGGCAAGCCGGCCATCGTGGAAGTGCGGATGAACCCGGATCAGGTGACCAATCGCGCGACGATTGCCG
>JBDKIR010000333.1:0-3024 GCA_039797035.1 Pseudomonadota bacterium
GCGGATCACGCCGGTGCAGCCTGCGGCCCAGCCCGGCCCGGCCTTGCGGGTGATCATCGCCGCAGGGAAATTCCACGGCGTGATGGCAGCGAAAACGCCAATCGGTTCCTTGGTCACCAGAATGCGCCGGCCCTTGGCGTTTTGCGGTATCGTCTCACCTTGCACGCGGCGGCCTTCATCGGCGAACCATTCAATGAAGGATGCGGCATAAACCACTTCGCCCTTCGCTTCGGCGAGTGGCTTGCCCTGTTCCGCCGTCATGATCGCGGCCAGGTCATCCGAATTTTCATGCATCAGCGCGGCGATCTTATGCAGGATCACGGCGCGATCCTTGGCCAACATCGCGCGCCAGGCCGGCCATGCGGCATTCGCGGCTTCAATGGCGCGGCGCGTTTCCGCCTGGCTCATGGCGGGAACTTCGCCAATCACTTCGCCCGTTGCGGGGTTGCGCACGGCAATTTTCTTGCCGCTATCCGCCTGCACCCAGGCGCCGGCGATGTAATTCGCCTGACGGAACAGGGCGGGGTCCTTCAAGGGCAGCTTGCTGGTGGCGTCGAGCATGGGGGTCCTCCTGAGCTTTGCGCCAGAATAGGCCGAAACAGCGCCTTTTCCCAAGCCTTGCCACGGCGGGCTTGCCATCGGGCCCCGGCAGGCCATGATCGCCCCTGAAGAAAGCCAGAGGAACGCCCGAATGGATGCTACCCATGACCCCAGCCTGAAAAGCTGGGTCGCTTCCGCCAATCAACCGGGACAGGATTTCCCGATCCAGAACCTGCCCTTCGGCATTTTCAGCCGCGCCGGGGAAGCACCACGCGGCGGGGTTGCGATTGGCGAGATGATTCTGGATCTGCGCGCCGCGATCAACGCTGGCCTGCTTGCCGGCGCCGCTGCGGAAGCCGCTGCGGGCCCAAGCCTGAATGCGCTGATGGCCTTGGGGCGCGACGCATCGGCCGGTTTGCGGGCGCAAATCTCGGCCCTATTGGCGGCGGGATCACCCGCCGAAGCCCAGGCTTCGCGCATCCTGGTGCCGATGGCGCAAGCCCAGATGCACATGCCCGCCACGGTTGCGAATTTCTCCGATTTCATGGCGAGTTATGATCACTGCGCCCGGCTTGGCGTGCGGCGAGATCCGAAGAACCCACTGCCCCAGGCCTTCCGCCATCTGCCGGTTGCCTATCATTCCCGCGCCAGTTCCCTGCGCGTGAGTGGCGAGGATGTGATCCGCCCACATGGCCAATGGGCGCGCAGCAATGGCGAAGTGCGCTTCGGCCCATCGGAAGCGATGGATTACGAATTGGAATTGGCGATCTGGATTGCGGGCGAAAACAAGCTCGGCACGCCGATCACCATGGCAGAGGCGCCCAAGCGCATCTTCGGCTTCGGGCTTTTGAATGACTGGTCAGCGCGCGATATCCAGCGTTGGGAAATGCCGCCACTCGGGCCGTTTTTGGCCAAAAGTGTCTCGACCTCCGTCTCGCCCTGGGTGGTCACAGCGGAAGCGCTGGAACCCTTCGCGCAGGCGGCACCCGCGATTGACCCACCCCCCCTGCCCTATCTGGATAGCGCCTGGAACCGTGCGGCGGGTGCGCTTGGCATTCGCATGCAGGCATTGCTGGTGACCGCCAAAATGCGCGCGGAAGGCGCGGCCCCGGCGCTGCTGACCGATACGGAATTCGCCCGCATGTATTGGACGGCGGCGCAAATGGTGGCGCATCACGGCACCAATGGCTGCAATCTTTTGCCCGGCGATTTGCTGGGTAGCGGCACGGTTTCCGGCCCGGAAGACACGGCTGCCGCATGCCTGGCGGAGCTTGGCCTCGCCGGCCCCATCACGCTGCCCAATGGCGAAACCCGTCGCTGGTTGCAGGATGGTGATGAGGTGATTTTCCGCGCCCGCGCTGAAGCGCCTGGTGCGGTTTCTATTGGCTTTGGCGAATGCCGCGGCGCCATCGCGCCTGCCATCGCCTGGCCTGTTTGATCTCAAGAACAAGGAGGAAGCCCATGCCCCGTCGTATTGTTGACATCTCCGTGGCACTCAAGGCCGGCATTATCAGTGACCCGCCGCATGCGCTGCCCAAGATCGAATATCTCGATCATCACATGACCGCGCCCGCCATGGCGAAGGATTTCGGCATTTCGGTGGATCAATTACCGGAAGGCGAATATGCGGCGGTGGAGCGGGTGCAGATCAGCACCCATAACGGTACGCATATTGACGCGCCCTATCATTTCTTCAGCCGCATGAATGAAAGGCTGGTGCCGGGGGGCGAGCCTTCCTGGCGCATTGATGAAGTACCGCTGGATTGGTGCATCCAGCCTGGCGTGAAGCTGGATTTTCGGCATTTCGAGCATGGCTACGTCGCCACCGTCGCAGATGTGCAGGCGGAACTGAAGCGCATTGGCCATACCTTGAAGCCGCTGGAAATCGTGGTGGTGAATACCGCCGCTGGCGCACGCTATGGGGAGGATGATTATATCCATTCCGGTTGCGGCATGGGCAAGGAAGCGACGCTTTGGCTGCTGGAACAGGGTGTGCGCGTGACCGGCACCGATGGCTGGTCCTGGGATGCGCCGTTTTCACTCACCAAAAAGAAGGTTGCGGCCACCGGCGATGTATCGCTGATCTGGGAAGGCCATCGCGCGGGACGGGAGATTGGCTATTGCCATATCGAAAAACTCTCCAACCTGGATAAGCTCCCCCCCAGTGGCTTCACCATTTCCTGCCTGCCGGTGAAGGTGCATCGCGGCTCCGCCGGCTGGACGCGTGCTGTCGCAATTTTTGACGAATAAGGGGAAAGCCATGGCCCGCCGCTTCATTGATATCTCGGTTGCCCTCAAGGGCGGGATCGCATCCGACCCGCCGCATATGCTGCCTGAAATCGAGTATCACGACCATCACATGACCGCGCCGCGTCTGGCGCAAGAATTCGGCATTAACGTCGATCAATTGCCCGAAGGCCAATTCGCCGCGCGGGAAGTGGTGCGCATCACAACCCATAGCGGGACGCATCTTGATTCGCCATA
>JBDKIR010000334.1:0-4165 GCA_039797035.1 Pseudomonadota bacterium
CCAGGAAGCGCGTCGGGCTGACGCAGACCTGGCCGGCATTGCGGAACTTGGCAAAAGCGAGGGTCTTCGCCGCCAGATCAAGA
This sequence comes from Pseudomonadota bacterium, assembly GCA_039797035.1. GTDB lineage: Bacteria > Pseudomonadota > Alphaproteobacteria > Acetobacterales > Acetobacteraceae > Neoroseomonas. Next base: position 84 of record JBDKIR010000334.1, read on the forward strand.
TCCGCATCATTAAAGACAATGGCCGGCGCATGGCCGCCCAATTCCATCGTCACGCGCTTCATGTGCTGGCCCGCCAAAGCGGCAAGCTGTTTGCCGACCGGGGTGGACCCGGTGAAGGTCACCTTCCGGATGATCGGATGCGCGATCAGGTAGGATGAAATCTCTGCCGGCACGCCATAGACCAGATTGGCGACACCTGAAGGCAGCCCGGCATCGATGAAGGCGCGGACCAACTCGGCTGGCGAAGCGGGGGTTTCTTCCGGCGCTTTCACAATGATGGAACAGCCCGTCGCAATGGCGGCGGACAGCTTGCGTACCACCTGGTTGATCGGAAAATTCCACGGCGTGAAGGCGGCGACGGGGCCAACCGGTTCCTTCACCACCAGCTGGTAGATGCCCTCGGCCCGCGCGGGCACCACGCGGCCATAGGCGCGGCGGGCTTCTTCCGCGAACCAGTCAATAATGTCGGCGGCCGACATCACTTCCACCTTGGCTTCAGCAAGCGGCTTGCCCTGTTCCAGCGTCATCAGCCGCGCAATCTCATCAGCGCGCGCGCGCACCAGATCAGCGGCCTTGCGCATCAACTTGGAACGGTCATAGGCGGAGACCTTCTTCCAGACCGCGAAGCCTTTATCGGCGGCGGCCAGAGCGTCATCCAAATCGGCCTTTTCGGCATGGGCGACGGTGCCGATCACTTCCTCATTGGCCGGGTTCAGCACATTGATGGTCTTGCCACTGCGCGCGGCGCGCCATTCGCCATTCACGTGCAATTGGACATTGGGATAGGTCATGGGGGCTTCCTCCGGCGTTCTTGTGATAGACAAGCGCCAATAGACTAGTCCGGCTTCGCCTGGGGAACCAGATGGACGAGGGCGGCCGGGCTGCTAGAAAGACGATAAGAACCGCTTTCCGGGAGAAAACACATGTCTCTGTCGCGTCGCACCGTTTTGGCCTCTGGGGCGCTTTTGGCCGCGCCGGTCAGCCTCAGGGCGCAATCTGCCTATCCGAACCGGCCCGTTACCGTGATTGTACCGAACCCGCCCGGCGGCGGCACGGATTTCGCGGCGCGTCTGTTTCAGGAAGCCATGAGCCAAGGGCTCGGCCAGCCGGTCGTGATCGAAAACCGCCCTGGCGCCAATGGCAATCTGGCGATCAATGCCGTGGCGCGGTCAGCGCCCGATGGGCATACGATCCTGCTGCAATATAATGGCTATCACGCCGGTAACCCGGCCATGATGAAGAACCTGACCTGGGATCCGATCAAGGATCTGTCGCTGGTCGGCATGGGGACCATGGCGCCGCACGCGATCATCGTGGCGCCGAGCGTGCCGGCCAATAACCTGCGGGAACTCATTGCCTATGCGCGCGCAAATCCCGGCAAGCTGAATTATGCGTCTTCCGGCAATGGCACGATCCAGCATGTTGGAGGTGTGCTGTTTGCCCGCGCGATTGGCGCCGAGATGGTGCATGTGCCCTATCGCGGCGCCGCCCCCGCGCTGCAGGATGTGGCCGGCGGGCGTGTGGAATTATTCATCACCACGCCATCTTCCGCGATTGCCTTGGTGCAGGGCGGGCGGGTGAAGGCGCTGGCCATTGCCAGCGCGCAGCGCGCCGCGGGGCTGCCGGATGTGCCAACCACGGCCGAGGCTGGGCTGCCGGGCTTCACCCTGGATGCCTGGTTTGGCTTTGCCGTGCCGGCCGCAACACCGCGACCCATTCAGGAAAAATTGAATAGCGTCATCAATGCTGCCGCCCAGCAGGCCGGGCTGCGCGAAAGGGCGCAGCAGGGTGGCGCTTCCACCAAAGCCATGACGCTGGCGGAATTGGATGTGCTGGCGCGGCGTGAGGTTGAGGAATTGGGCGCGGTGATCCGCTCTGCGGGCATCACACTCGAATAAGGCCGATTTTCTGGCCTTCGCTGGCGGTCTTATGAAGGGGGCGGGTCTTGGTTTGTCGGCCTTGACGGATTAGCTTCCGACAATGACTTCTGCCTTCCCGCCACGTCGCCTTGGCCTTTTGGCCGCTGCCTTGCTCTCGGCCTGTGCGGCGGGGGATGGCGCGGATCGTCCTGCCTTGCGGGGCGCCGCGCCGGAAGTGACCGGCGCCTTTGGGTCCTATCTGGCGGGCCGTTTGGCAACGTCGGAAGCTGATACGGCGATGGCTGCCGACAGCATGCTGAACGCGCTCCGGCGCGACCCACGCGAACCCGAAGTGGTGCAGCGCGCCTTCATCGCGACGCTACTGGATGGCCGACCCGAAGCCGCGCGTTTGGCGCGGGTCATTCCGGCCGAACCCCTGGCGGCCATGCTGCTGGCCGGGCAGGATGGGCAGGCTGGCCGTTGGGAACGGGCAGAACAACGCCTGCAAGGCTTGCCGCGCCAGGGGCTTTCGGCGCTGTTGCAGCCTTTGCTGCTGGCTTGGGCACAGCAGGGCAGGGGCCAGACCGATGCGGCCTTGGCAACACTCAGGCCATTGACGGAAGCTGGGCGCCAGCGTGGCATTTATGCGCTGCATAGCGCCATGATCGCCGATATCGCTGATCGCCCGCGTGAGGCCGAAAGGCTCGTGCGCCTTGCCTTGGCGGAAAGCCCACAGCCCAGCCTGCCTTTGGCGCGGAATATGGCGGGCATCCTGTTGCGCGCCGGGCGGGATCAGGAAGCGCAACGCCTGCTCGATCAATTGGGGCGCGGGCAGGATGATGCTGGGCTCTTCACCGATACGGGTGGGCGCGAAAGCTTGGCCGCCACCCGTATTGTTGCCTCGGCAACGGAAGGCTTGGCGGAATCCTATCTGGCCCTGGCCATCGCCTTGCGCGGGCCAAGCGCTGGGGAATTCTCCCTGGCCTTGGTGCGTTTGGCCTTGCAACTCCGGCCTCGTTTTGGGCCCGCGCTTTTGGTCGGCGCGGAAGCCTTGGGCGATGAGGGGCAATATGAAGCGGCGCTCGGCCTGCTGGACCGTGCCGAGCCGGGAGATGCCTTTGCCCCGATCCTGAGCTTGCGCCGCGCCGCGCTGCTGGATCGGCTGGACCGGCTGGCGGAAGCGGAAGCGGCCTTTCGCCATTTGGCCGCCAGCTACCCACGCGCCTTTCAGCCCATGGCGCGGCTTGGTGACATGTTTCGTGGCCGGCAGCGCTGGGAAGAAGCGATCGCGGCCTATGATCAGGCGATCCAGCGCATTCCGGCCCCGGTCGCCATCCACTGGCCGCTTTTCTACGCCCGCGGCATTGCCCTTGAACGTGCCGGGCGTTGGCCCGCCGCGGAAGCGGATTTCCGCCTGGCGCTGGAATTGAACCCCGAACAGCCGCTGGTGCTGAACTATCTTGCCTATAGCTGGGTTGAGATGAACCAGCATCTGGAAGAAGCCCGCCGCATGTTGGAACGCGCGGTGGAACTGCGCCCCAATGACGGCAATATCGCCGATAGCCTCGGCTGGGCGCTTTATAAGCTTGGTGATTTCGCGGGTGCCGTGCGCTGGTTGGAAAAAGCGGTGGAGCTGGAACCGCGCAGCAGCGTGATCAATGACCATTTGGGTGACGCCTACTGGGCGCAAGGCCGCCGTCGGGAAGCGCAATTCCAATGGCGCCGTGCCCTGACCCTTGGCCCCGAAGGTGATGAAGGCCCGAAGATCGAGGCGAAGATTGCCGGCGGGCTGCCCAGCCGACCCAATGCGGAGCAGCGGCGCTGAAAATCACCGAAGCGGCCCCGGCCAAGGTCAATCTTTTTCTGCATGTGACGGGCCGTCGCGCGGATGGTTATCATTTGCTCGATAGTCTCGTGGTCTTCGCGGAGATCGGGGATTCGGTCATGGTCGCGCCAGGCGACGCGCTGTCCCTGGCCATTGACGGGCCGGAGAGTGCCGCTTTGGCAGCCGAGCCGGATAATCTTGTGCTGCGCGCGGCGCGCGCCTTGGCGGCAGCGGCTGGCATTGATCCCTTGGGCCTGTTGCATCTGATCAAACGCCTGCCTGTCGCCAGTGGGATTGGCGGCGGCAGCGCGGATGCGGCCGCGGCACTCAGGGCACTGAACCGCCTCTGGCGCCTCGGCAGGACGGAAGCGCAATTGGCCGCGCTGGCGCTGCAACTG
>JBDKIR010000335.1:0-10770 GCA_039797035.1 Pseudomonadota bacterium
ACCATGGCATCAATGAAGCGATCGCTGCCGCCATTGGCCAATTCGGCTTCCGTAAAGCCCAGCCGCAACCAGTTATTGACGTAATTCGGCAGCGCCATGTAGCGCGCCAATTCCTTGCGCCCCAGGGCGCGGGCGCGTTCCAGATTGGTTTCGATACAAACCTTCTGTTCAACGGCCAGCACCTTGCCCGGCCCCATAATGGCCGCCGCCTGGGCCGTATGTTCCGGGGTAACATTGTAAGGCACCGCGCCATCAGTGGTGCTGCCGGCCAAGGCCAGCATCTTCGGCCCAAGAGCCGCCAATAATACCGGGCCTTCCAGCGCCGCATCGCCCCCTTTGCGGATGCCTTCCAGATAGGCGCGCATGGCGGGGATGGGCTTTTCGTAACGATGCCCGCGCAAGCCTTCCACCATGGGAATATGGCTGACGCCAAGGCCCAGCGCGAAACGGCCGCCATGGAGTGCATTCAGCGTTGCCAAGGCGCGCCGCGCCGTAAAGGCATCACGCGCATAGATATTGGCAATCGAACTGCCAATGACGAGTTTCTGGCTATTGGCGAGCAGAAAACTGGCCAAGGCAATCGATTCATATCCGCGGGATTCCGGATACCACAAGGTGCCATAACCATTGCTTTCGACGCTACGCAGCAAGCCGCGCAGCCCTGCCGCATCCAACCGGTCGGTCGAAGACCAAACGCCCAAGCGCCCAAATTGCATGTTTAGATCCTTAAGGTGGCAGGGCGCGTCGATCCGCGCCGATAGGCTGCGGAGCATAGGCCCCGCGCCCAGGCGCCATCAAGCCAATGCCCCCTAGATCAAAAGCGGAAGGCGCCGAAGCCCCTGCGCTTTAGGCCAAGCCGGCCCATCACCTCTTCCACCAGCGCCTCCGCGGCAGGGCGTGTCAAAGGCCGTTCGCTCAGGCGCATCGCCAGATTGACTGCAATGTCGAAATCCGCCTTGCGGATCTGCGCCTGTTTGGATGCCCGGGCCCGAAGGAAAGTGCCCAATTCAACTTCCAGGCGATGCGCGGCCACGGGATTATCCCCGGGCTTGAGACCGAAATAGACCTCTCTCGCTTCGGCGGCGGAAAGCCCGTAATCGGTGACGCCCCGGCTCAACAGGCGCGCCTCTTCGGTCGGATCCTGCACCGAGCGCCGTGTCGCCGCCTTGACCAACTCACCAAAGCGTTCCCGATTGCGGAGCGACGCGGAACGGCCGAGCCCAGCCCCGGATGCGGCAGAGGGAAACGCCAAGCTCGCCGCACCTTGGCAGGCGCAATTGGTGACCTGCCCATCCATCGCCATGAAACGGCATTGCACCGCGAGGCTCGGGAAACGGGAAATGATCGCGTGTTCGGCCGTTGCGAAGATCACCTGATGCCGCGCGGCTTCCGGGGCATTGCGCAGTTGCGGCTGACGATCCGCCCATTGGTTGACGGCGGCGCATTCGGCATGCCCCATCAGCACAACGCGGGTGACGCCGTGCAATTGCACGGTCAGCGCAAGATTATCCCAAAGCGCTGTCGCCCAGGCCGGACGATCGGCATCCACCACGGCAAGGGCGCCACCCGCGATCTGGAATTCGCTATAGCGCCCATCACGGCCGAGGGAGGCCATGTGACGGCCTGTATGGAAGGTAAAGCGCGGATCAATGCAGCTGATCACGAAATCGAAATAGGAATCCTCGATATTCGGCAGCGGTACTGCTGGCGGTGGCATTTTCATCATCCGACCAACTCCGTATGCCCAATGCCAGCAAGCTTATAATGCAGGGATGAATAGCTGATGCCGATCCCCAAGATAGTCGCGAAGGAAACGAACAGGATCAGGCCAAGACCCGGGCTTGGATAATCGAACAGCATCATGATCTCGATAATGGTGAACCAGATTGATGCGACGAAGACGACCGCGAAAATAAGCCCTTTGATCTTGAGCACGCCATAGGTACTCCAGGCCATGAGCGCGATCACGCCCGCCAGCAGCACACATATCGTGACCTTCAGCCAGAATTCCCAGCCCCAGCTCGGCGACCAATGCCAAAGCGAAATGCCAAAATCATTATAGGTCGAGAAAACGCACAGGTAGGAAAAACCCATGCGAAGACCGACGGTCTGGAGATCCTGGAGCGCCATTATGGGCAGGCTCCTGGCTGAGGCATCATGACACTAAGCCTTTGGCGAAGCGCCTTGTCGAAAGCCTCAAAGGCGTTTTCTGACAATTTTTTCTGCGCGTCATCAATGGTTTCAAGCGCCAAGCGCTCGAACTCCGCCTGGTTGAGATACGCATCGGTGCGATTGAAAATCCAATCAATGGTCCAGTAGACAAGTACCGCAACCGCGGCGCCCACGATAAAGCCGGGCAGTCCCGATATCGCGAAACCAAGCAAACCCAGGGTAACAATCAAACCGCCAAATTCAGTCGCGCGTAGCAGGAAAGCGCCCAGGCGAGGAATGATGGGCCGCATGGTACGAAACACCAGCGCCGCATCCGCTTCATTGATTTCAAAGAATTGGTTCATCGTTTTGGGCGCTGCGGCGAATAAGGCGGAACCCACCCCGATATCATTGCCGGCAAGATCCATGACCATGGTGGCCGGCCCTGAAACCGTTGGCAGGCTGCGCAATTCGGAACGCAGAGGCAGCAGTCTTTTCTGCCATTCCTGTTCGATCGCCACTGAAATAAGTCGCAAATCATCCATGTGATGCGCGATATCGACGCCGGCTTGGCGCATATTCTCCTGGAAGGCGAGGCGCACAGGCGCCGCAACATCATCCAAAATGGCCTGCGCAATATCGTCAGGCCAACCTTCGGTAAGAAACCTGTGAAATGCGCCAAACAAACGGCCCAGCACACGATAGGAAAGCACATAGCTTTGGAACCAATCGAAGGTCCAATCGCCAAAGGCCGGTACTTTTTCGCGTGCCGCGGCAAAACGCGACGACGCCATCAGATCAAATATGGTGCGCGCGTAAAGGTTCAGATGCTGCGTCGATCCAGAAATGCGTCGCGTGACATCCGATAGCGCTTGCGGTGAAATCGCAACAACAGCGCAGCCTGAATCACTATCCCTTACCGCAAGCCGGATCACGTTTTCTGGTTGCGCAGCCACGGGGGTGATGCAAATGGCAAAGGAAAGCACTATCGCCAAGACACGCGACAATGCCTTCTTCAAAGCAGGCAGAAAGCCCCAACCGCAACCATTCTTCCTGGGAGAGGTTTTCCCGCCCCGTTCGGTCATTGCACTTCCATGAGACTCAAGAAGGGCCGGGGTGATAGCAGCGGCGTGTCACCAGCAAAGGGAAAGGCCAGCTTGATGGCTACCAATAATATGCCGCCAACAATGATGGAAATGAACAAGCCCATCCCGTAATGGATGCCAAGCCTGGGCCCGCCGAAAAACCACTGGAAGGCCAGGACCGCGACCGAGGCAGTCAGGATCAGCGTCCAGATCAGACTTGAAATCGTACGCGACATCATTGAAAGCCGCGCTAGGCGGGCTTCGGAAACATTATTGATCCACTGCGACGTATTTTGTGCCAAGGCCTGTTGGGCGTTGGTCGTCGGTTCGCCCATCAGGAAGGTTCGCGCCAAATGCTGGAACGCCACTTCCGACCCTTCAGACCTTTCATTGCGGAGCGAGGCCACCCATTCCTCACTCGCCACGGCGGCGGCGTAGTTGCGAATGGCAAAGCGCATCGCCTCGCCCAATTGCTGCTGTTCAGGGGCGTTGAAGGCTTCAGCACTCAGGGCCAGCATGTAAAGCGCGCCGGTTTCCTTTTGCAGGTTATCGCGTGATGTCTGGTAGATATCCCAAGCGCCCACCAGGGTAAGGGCTGCAATCGCGGCGTAAATTTCCGTCAGAAAGCCGTATTTTACATAGCCGACTGAAGCATTGGCCGCCAATTCCTGCGGCGTGAACAGGGAATGGATGATCAACCCAATGCCCAGCGCCAGCAACATGGGCACAATGATGGTAATCAGCGCGGCAAGGGGAAGGCTCAGGCCGGCGATGCTCTGCGCTAGGGATATGTCCATGACGTGCTAAGCGGCCCCAAACTAACCATTCCATTCTTGGCAATGGTTCACCATTGCGGAGACTGAACGTCTCAGCTCATTCTCCGATTTGCCGATACCAGCGGCGCGTACGTATCAGGCGGCCGCTCCGGCGGGGTTCCAGCGCATTTTCTTCCATCACCCGCTTCACGCGCTTCTTTGCTTCCGCAAGGCTGACGGCCGAATGGGTCCGATTGCGGTAAAAATCAGCCGCTTTTTCGAAATCCGCCCGATCCACCCGATTACGGCGATCCGCCATCGCCTTCAACAACTGGGCGGTCGATTGCCCCAATTCGACTTCGGTGACCACTTCCGCATCATCGGCCGCTGCGCGCAAGGCACCATTCGCCTCATCCGCGGTCAAATGATAGCGAAGCACGGCTTCCTCAAGCAGCCGTGCTTCCTGTTCCTGCGTCAGAAATCGTTGGCGCCGCAATTGCAGCTTCAAGAATTCCTTGAAACGTCCCGATGAAGGCGAAAGATCTTCTCGTATCATGTCCAATTCGGCCCGTTGCAGGTTAGGAAGGGAAGACCGCATCTTTTACAACCGGCGTTCCCTGGGTGCGGAAATCGGCACAATGCCATTTTCCGGGATCCAAGACGGCAGCTGAGTGCCACGCTGGCGCGGTGTCTGCGCGTTGATACTGTTATTCAATCGCTCAATGGCGCGCAAGACGCGCGATGTTTCAAGGCTGAGCGGCGCATCCACCGGCGCCATCAGGATTTTCACCTTGGGCAGCGGCAAGAGGTCAATTTCCACCTTGTCGATTGCAAACTTGCCCAAATCCGACGCTTCAAGAACGCCATAGACAATGCTGCGCTGAATGGCGGCCAAAGGACCGGGGTAGAGGCGCGCATGCCGCTCCAATTCACGCTCCACATAGTCCCGGTCGGCATCGGTCAATTCGCGGGCCTGCGCAAAATTCAAACCAAGGCCTGGAAGCAGGCTGATGGTGCTTTCAATTTCCTTCAATTTGTAACCAGCAATATTCATCAACCATTGAAAATCAGTATCACTGGTCTGGGTAGCATGTGCCGAAGAAGCGACCGACATGGTGGAGCGGATTGAGAAAAGGCCGCGAACCCCCTCCCAATAGCGCCCCACGGTTTCAAGGAAGGTATCCCCGTTCGCAAGTTCCTGGAGAGGTATGCCTGGCACCGCACGGGGTGCCTGGGACGGCGCATTTGCCTGACCGAAAGCCTGGGCCTGAAACAGAAAAACTGAAGCGAATATGATCAAAGCAGCACGCATTGTTTTATCCTTCCCTTAAATCAGCGGGACATCGTGGATTGGTTAGCAGCGATGGAACGCTGGCGAACGCGCGCATCAGGATCCAAGGCAACAAGGCCAGCAGTGGTGGAAAGACGACCATCGGGGCCGGCCATCTGTTCGCTCACGGCCATGGTCATGAATTCGCGAATACCGCGAACCACACCAACACCATTCTGGGCACGGCCATGTTGCTTTTTACCATAGACATACATGCGGACGGAAGGCAGGTAGTCACGGCTGGCAATGCTCGACATGCTGGGCATGGCGCCATCCAATTCCAAGGCCACCAATGTCCCACCGCTGGCGCGAAGCTGGCTCAAGCTCACCGCACCTATGGTGCCAGGCGCACCTCGCAGGATTTCGCCGGGGATTTCATCAACAGGCCGCTCCAGCACGCGCCCATCCTGACGCATGGTGATGCATTTGGCGCGCCGATAAGAAGCTTCAAAAATCAGCCGCACCGTCGAATTATGCCGGCAGCCAGCCTCCATCACCAAATTCTCGAAGAAAGAGCGCGTGGAGCCCACCGGCAAAGGCACGACGAAGCGAATATCGGAGGATGGCAAACGCGGCGACACATCGGACCACCGAGCCTGGCGGTTGGGCGCGAATTCCTCGGACACAACAACTTCCGCAGCCAGCGCACGCCAAACATCCTCGGACGTGATGGCGGAGATGGTGTCGCCTTTTTTCACGGCGAGCACCAAGGCGCCCAGGCCGATTTCAACTTCAACAATCTCCGTCACGCCACGCGCCACGCATTGTTCCATTGCGCTCGCGCTCGCTCGGCGGGTTGTGACGAAAATATCTGGCGTCCTGGCACCGACGCCAGAGCAGAAAGCAGCCCATGCCTGCGGGGTCGCCATTGAATCAATCCGCGGCGGCGCCGCCACCTGATAGGCCGAGCCGAAAGATGACACCAATTCACGCGCCACATGGATTGTGGAGCCAGAAGCAAGCACCCAAAGCCCGTCACGCTCAGTGGATGCGCCACGCGGTGTCTGCGCCAGACCATCCGCGGCATAGGCCCCCATCAAGCCCAGGGCCAGAACACCGGTCTTCAGCAATTTGCCGCCAAATTTTTCAATTGAACCCAGGTTGAACATGAAATTAATCCTTATTCCCAATCGCAATAGCGAGAATTTCGTTGATCGCCTGCTCAACCGCCACACGGGCCTGCAAGTCTACCAACCAGGAAGCGAGATACGGGCGCAGCCCCGGATCGAGACTTTCCGAGTCAGTCAGCGCGCCGCGCAGATTGCCGCGGCGCAATTGCGCCTCAATGGTCGTGATGGACACGGTCTCCCGCTGCTCGGGCGATGCTTCCATCAGGCCCAAATTCGCCACCACCGATTGCGCCTTGGAAACCAGGCGATCGAAGGGGGAGGCATTGCCGCTCAAGCGCTGGGGCAATTGCGGGGCGAGTTCGGCAAACCGCTCGCGCAGCTCCGCCTCATTCGGCACGCCGCGCACGGCATGCACCTGCAACAGCGCGATCAAGGGCTGCGGAATGGCCCCGGCAGGCGCCAATGCTTGCAAGGCATCAAATTCACGCGACCAGGGCCGGGAAGAACTGGCGGCAAATTGCAGGCGAAGCGTCGCCAAGGCGAAGTTCGCCCGGACCGAAGCATGTTCAAGGCTGAGCGTCGTCTGCGATAGGGCCGCTTCAGGCGGCCGGGCACGGGCCTGCCAGATGCCTGGATAAAACGCCCATACGCCGGCCAGGGCTGTGGTCAGGCCAAGACCATACCCCAAGACCGCGAGCGAAACGCCTGATTTTTTTGGTGAATTCGCCGTCCGCGCCGCCCCATCTGGTGCCGCACGCTCCGCAACATCACCCTCCAAAGCTACAGGGCCAGCCCCCGAAGCAGCACTCGTCGCCGTCATCTGTTGATTGCCTTCCCGCAGTCGGGCGCAGATAACTCCAGAAAAACGGCGCGGTAAACGCCTTTTTGTGCGATTTTTATAATAAATAAAATTCGACAATTAGAATTCCGCAAGTCCTGGATTCGCATGCTGCTGATTTTTTAGGATTTTGTCTTTAATTTATGAAAATTTTTTTGATTTTTTGCGGAATAATTTATTTTCACAGATATTTTATCCACAGCCTCCCTGAAACCGCCTGTGAATAACTTTATCTCAATCTGGCATTACATCAAATTCAATTAACATTCCTGTTTTATTTTCAAACAGAACACGCCGTCCATCGGCGCTTGTCGATCCGTCATTTAGTCTGCACGATCAGCCTATCTGCCACAGAAGCAGACCAAATGAGGGACACGCCATGCTCACCCGCCGTGCAGTCGCCCTTCACGCTGCGGCGCTCAGCGCCGCCGTCGTCTCACCCTTCTCCGCCGCACGGGCCCAGGCTTCAGCCTGGCCAGATCGGCCGGTACGGGTGGTGGTGCCATTCGGCCCGGGCGGGGCCATTGATATTCTGATCCGCATTCTGGCGCCGCATTTCCCATCGCTCGGCAATGGGCAGCCGATCATTGTGGATAATCGTCCCGGCGCGGGCGGTACGATTGGCGCGGCGCATGTCGCCCAGGCGCGCCCGGATGGCAGCACCTTCCTCATGGGGGAATTGGCCTCTGGCGCGCTGGCGCATGAACTCTATCGGGATCTGCCCTATGACCCGCGGCGCGCCTTCACCCCGGTTATTTTCCTTGCCGATATGCCGCTCATTCTGGTGGCGCGCAGCAATCGCGCCGAAGCGGATTTGCCCGCCATCCTGAACGCCGCGAAAGCAAAGCCCGGCAGCTTCAGCTATGGCAGCGTGGGCGCTGGCCATATCAGCCACCTCACCATGGAATTACTTCAGCGCCGCGCCGGTGGCGATATGGGGATGCTGCATGTGGTCTATCGCAGCGGCGCCGATATGGTCGCGGCCGTCGCGAAGGGAGAGGTGGATCTTACCGTCACCTCCATCTCCTCAGCCGCCCCCTTCCTGCAGGCGGGCAGCATTCGGATCATCGCGGTCAGCACACCAAACCCCTACCCCGGCCTGCCCGGCATTCCCACCATAGCGGCAACCGTGCCGGGGGTGACGGGATCACTTTGGTACGGGCTGGTCGGGCCGGCTGGTCTGCCGGCGGAAATCACGGCCAAGGCGAATGCCGCCTTCAATACCATTCTCGCGCAGCCGGATATCGTGGAAACACTCCGCCGCCAGCAGGGCGCCGTCGCCATGGGTGGGCCGCCCGAAGCCTTCGCCGCGCATATCCAGGGCGAAATGGACCGTTGGACACCCATCATCCGCGCGGCGGGCATTCGCGCGCAATAAGGCCGCCTCAACCCAGATTGGCCTGAACGCGGTTTTTCATTCTATGCTTCGCCCTATCGGCGCATGTGGCGCCGGAGCGGAGGCTTGGCCATGGATCTTCTCATTCGCAGTTCTTGTGTGGTGACCCCCTATAGTATCGGCCCAGCTGAAATCGGCATCGCGGGAGAGAAGATCGTCGCCGTCGCCGCGCCAGGGACCGTGCCGGTTGGCCCAGGCACCAGGGTGGTGGAAGCGGGTGATCGTATCGTCATGCCGGGCGGCATTGATCCGCATACCCATTGCCTCTGGCCCATTCCCGGTCCGGATGGAAAAATCGGCATGACCATGGGGGCGTCCGTGGTGGGGCGCGCTGCCTTGCATGGCGGCACCACAACCATCCTTGATTTCGTGCGCTGGACCCATGGCAAGACCATCGAAGGCGCCATTGCGGAACGTGACGCGGCCTGGAAGGCGGATGGCTGCCCGTGTGATTACGCATATCACATCATGGTGGAAGGCGATTTGCCGCCCGATATTCCCGCGCAATTGGGTGAAGCCATCGAAGCTGGCCATGCCACAACGAAAATCTTCACCACGGATATCACGCCATCGCGCAAGGGCCGCATGGTGGATTTCGGCGATATCTGGGAAGTTTTTCAGGTGCTATCCGCCAAGGGCGGGCTTGGCGTGATCCATGCTGAAGACAACGACATTGTCATGCATATGTACGCCAAGCTGTTCCGCGAAAACCGCGCGGGGTTTGAGAATATGGCGGAAGTGCACAATACGCTTTCGGAAGATCTTTCCTTCCGCCGTGTCATGCGCTTGGCGGAACATGTGCCGGGCACAGCGCTTTATATGATGCATGTTTCGGCCGGCAATGGGGTGCGCGCCATTCGCGATGCGCGCGCCAAGGGCCTGCCGATTTATGGCGAATCACTGCACCAATACATGCTCTACACCAGTGAGGATTATAAGCGCCCGAATGGGCAAATGTATCACACCTACCCATCGCTGAAGTCGCAAGCGGATCAGGATGAATTATGGGCCGGGGCGCGTGATGGTTCCATTTCCTGCGTCGCAACCGATGAGCTTTGCTGTTCGCTCGCGGTCAAAACCCAAGGCAAGCGGGTGGATGACACAACTGGCGGCAATTCCGGCGTGGAACCCCGCGTTGCGGTGATGTATACGGAAATGGTCGGCAAGCGCGGCTTTTCGCTGCGGCAATTCGTGGATGCGGTATCCACCAATGCCGCCCGCATCATGGGCATGTATCCGCGCAAGGGCGCCATTGCCGCCGGCGCCGATGCCGATATCTGCATTCTTGATCCGTCCTTGAAACGCAGCGTGCGCGCCGAAGCGCTGCATGAAAGCGATTACACCCCCTGGGAAGGCCGGCAGGTGGATGCCTGGCCGAGCATGACCATTCTGCGCGGCAAGGTTGTGGTGGAAAATGACCGTTGGCTTGGCGATGCCAGTGGCGGCCAATGGCTTGCCCGGCGCATTCCGGAAGAAATTCGCACCGCGCCGGCGCTGTGACCCCACCAGCGCTGCGCGATCTTTTGGCTGATAGCCTCGCCCTTTGGGGCGTGGAGGGCCGCGTGCGCGTCGCCGATGAAGGCGTGCATGTCAGTGTTGGAGAGGTGCGGCTGGACATCATGCCGGCGGTGGATGGCGATAGCCCCATTCGCTGGTGGATCCTGCGTGATGGCCGCCGTCGCCCCTGCCCTTCCGTGCTTGGTCTTCTGCGTAGCTTGCGCAATGCCCTTGGCGTTCCAGGGGCTGCACCGGCGCGGGCAAGGGTTGCCGCCGCGCCGTGATTCCTGTCGCTGTCATCACTGGCTTTCTGGGCAGTGGCAAAACCACCTTGCTCCGCGCCGTGCTGCGTGACCCCGCCTATGCCGGCAGTGCGGTCATCGTCAATGAATGGGGCGAAATCGGGCTTGACCATGAATTGCTGGAAACCGGCGGGGAGAACTTGCTCGGGCTCGCCAATGGTTGCCTCTGCTGCGCCATGCGCGGTGACCTGGCGCGCACCTTGTTGGATCTGTTGGCACGCCGCAAAGCCGGCAGCATTCCCGCCTTTCACCGCGTTCTGATCGAAACCTCGGGCCTTGCTGATCCTGGGCCCATTTTGCACACGCTGTTGAACGATCCGGCGCTGGCGGAAAATTTTCGGGTGGA
>JBDKIR010000336.1:0-3157 GCA_039797035.1 Pseudomonadota bacterium
AGCGCATCAAGCGCCGTGCGATCAGCGGCAATTTCCTCGGCCACCTTGCTCCGGGTTTCTTCCAAAGTACGGCCAGCGAGCCGCGCATTCAGGTAATTGGAGGCCTGGGTCAGCGCGGAAGGGGGCAGCCCGGCGGGTACTTCAATGACCCGATTCTCCACCTGGCCGCCTTCATGCACCAGCACCACCAGCGCCCGGCCCGGGCCAAGCGCCACGAATTCAATATGGCGTACCGGGTTTTCAGTTTTGGGCGCCACCACCAGCCCGGCTGCCCCGGCGAGGCCCGAAAGCATCAACCCCGCTTCCGCCAGGGTTTCCTGCAAGGACCGCCCGGATGCCGCGCAGCGCGCCGCGATGGCGTCCCGATCTTCCTCCCCAAGGGCGCCAAATTCCAGCAGGCCATCGACGAAAAGCCTAAGGCCGCGTTCGGTCGGCAGGCGCCCGGCCGAGGTATGCGGGGCGTAAAGCAGCCCGGCATCTTCCAGATCGGCCATGGCATTGCGAATGGTGGCGGGCGACAGGCCAAGCGGCAGCCGGCGCGACAAGGTGCGCGAGCCCACCGGTTCCCCCGTTGCCATATAGGTTTCCACCAATTCGCGGAGGATGAGGGCGGAACGGCCATCAAGCCCGGCGAAGGCCGGCAGGCCCGGCGTGATCATGGCGGGCGCGTGAGTCACGGGTTTGGGTCCCGAAAAAGCATGTGCCTACTATGAAGCGGGCAGCGCAGGCGTCAACGCCCGGCCGCGCTTTACCCCTTGGCAGCGTTACCCGCCCCCGTGTAACCCCCGCCCCATGACCAGACCCTCAGGCCGCGCCCCCGGCGCGCTTCGCACCGTTTCCATCCAACCCGGCGTCGCGCGCCATGCGGAAGGGTCCTGCGTAATTCGCATGGGCCTGACCGAGGTGCTCTGCACCGCCAGCGTCGAAGGCAAGGTGCCGCCCTTCCTGCGCGGCCAGGGCCAGGGCTGGGTCACCGCAGAATACGGCATGCTGCCGCGTGCAACCCATACGCGTGGGGACCGCGAAGCGGCGCGCGGCAAGCAATCCGGCCGCACGCAGGAAATCCAACGCCTGATTGGGCGCAGCCTGCGTGCCGTGACGGATCTGAAGGCGATGGGGGAGATGACCATCACGCTGGATTGCGATGTGCTGACCGCCGATGGCGGCACGCGCTGCGCTTCCATCACCGGCGCCTGGGTGGCGCTGCATCTGGCCTTTGAACATTGCAAGCGCATGAATATCCTGACGCGCAATCCGCTGAAGGATCAGGTGGCAGCGATTTCCTGCGGCATTTATCAGGGCGTGCCCGTGCTCGACCTTGATTATGATGAGGACAGCAAGGCCGATGCGGATGCGAATTTCGTCCTCACTGCGTCCGGCGGGATTGTCGAAATTCAAGGCACTGCCGAAGGCGCGCCTTTCACGGAAGCTGATTTGCAGGCGCTGATGGCCCATGCGCGCGAAGGCACGGCGGCGCTTTTCGCCAAGCAACGGCTTGCGGTGGATAAGTGATGGCGCATCGCCGCCTCAGCCGAGGCGAGAAGATTGTCATTGCCACGCATAATGCCGGTAAGCTCCGCGAAGTGGCGGCCTTGCTGGCACCCCATGGCATTGAGGTGACCAGCGCCGGCGCGCTTGGCCTGCCGGAGCCTGAGGAAACCGAAACGAGTTTCCTTGGCAATGCGCGCATCAAGGCGCATGCGGCAGCGCGCGCGGCGGGCATCCCGGCACTCTCCGATGATTCAGGATTTTCGGTGGCCGCGCTGGATGGCGCGCCGGGCGTCTATACCGCCGATTGGGCCATGCGCCCGGAAGGTGGGCGGGATTATGCTTGGGCCATGGGCAAGGTGCAGGACCTTGCCAAGCACGCTTCAGACCGCGCGGCCTGGTTCACCTGCGCCCTCGTGCTTGCCTGGCCCGATGGGCATGAGGAAGGTTTTGAAGGCAAGGCGGAGGGCGTTTGGGTTTGGCCGCCGCGTGGCGCGCATGGCTTTGGTTATGACCCGATGTTCGTGCCGCAGGGTTATTCAGAAACCTTCGGCGAAATGGACCCCGCCGAGAAACACCGCATCAGCCACCGCGCCGCGGCTTTCGCGTTGTTGGCCGCTTCCTGCCTGCCACCGGCGGCAGGCTGAGCTTCAGCGGCGGCGGGCCTTCCGGCGACAAACCGCGCCGGATGAGGCTAGCCCAGCCTTCTTCCGGCGTATTGACGAGTTCAAACAGCTTCAGATCCTCTGGCGCGATCATGCCTTCTTCCGCCATGGCCTCAAAATTCACGACCTTCTTCCAGTAATCCTGCCCAAAAAGCACAATGGGCACCGGGCGCATCTTGCGCGATTGCGCCAGGGTCAGCACTTCGAACAATTCATCAAAAGTGCCGAAGCCACCTGGAAAAACCGCGAGCGCATTGGCGCGCATGGCCAGATGCATCTTGCGCATGGCGAAGTAATGGAAGCGAAAGGTCAGCGCCGGCGTGGACCAGGCATTGGGCATTTGTTCGCTTGGGAGTGTGATGTTGAAGCCAATGGATGGCGCGCCGCATTCGGAAGCGCCGCGATTGGCGGCTTCCATAATGCCAGGCCCGCCGCCGGTCGCGATCACATTATCACGCGGCGCGCCAGAAGCCGCCATGGCACCGCCGCGCATGGAAACAATACGCGCAAAAGCACGCGCATCCTCATAAAAACGCGACCGTTCCAGCGCATTTGCCGCCGCGCGTTTTTCGGCCGCGCCACGCGCCTTTTTGGCCATTGCCTCGGCGTCTTCCGCGCTGGGGCAGCGGGCGGAACCGAATACCACAACGGTGGAGCGCACCCCCCAATCGCGTAGCGCGTATTCCGCCTTGGCGTATTCCATGCCGAAGCGGAAGGGGCGCATTTCGTCACGCAGCAGGAATTCCTGATCTTCGACCGCCAGCAGATAGCTGCGGGATCCCTTCTGGGCGCCATTATCCGGCATGCGTTAGCCCTCCCCATCTTGAATTTGTGCAAGGTGCGCAATTCACCCTAGGATTCGCGCCAAAGCGAAAGGATCATGACATGAATCCAGCAACCAAGGCGAAACTTGCCAGCGTATCCACAGCAACCCTGACCACCGTGCTGTTCAAGCGCGGGTTTCGCAATGTTTTCCTGGGGCTTTCACCCTTATCTACCTCTGC
>JBDKIR010000337.1:0-3465 GCA_039797035.1 Pseudomonadota bacterium
CAGGATCAGCCTCCGCGATTGCCATCAAGGCGGCGACCGCTTCCTGAGGAAGGCTGACTGGCAAGACGCCATTCTTGACCGCATTGATGGCGAAGATATCACCATAGGAAGGGGCAATGACCGCGCGTGCCCCCCAACCATGCAAGGCCCAAACGGCATTCTCACGCGATGAACCACAGGCAAAATTGCGTCCGGCCAGCACAATACGCGCACGACGCCATATCGGATGGTTGAGTGGAAATTCCTCAATTTCCGTCCCGTCGGCGCGAAATCTCAAATCACGAAAGAAATTGATGCCATGATCATCATCGCGCGGGCGGGCCAGAAAGCGCGCCGGGATGATCTGATCCGTATCGATATTTTCCTTCGCAAAAGGGACGGCGTTAGAACGCAGCGTAATGAAGGGTTCCATGGCTTCAGGCCTTTGCCACTAAAAGGCGCACATCGGTGATATGGCCTGCGATCGCGGCCGCAGCCGCCATGGCCGGGCTCATTAAATGGGTCCGCACGCCCGGCCCTTGCCGTCCGCGAAAATTGCGGTTGGAGGTTGAAGCAATGCGCTCGCCCGGCATGCCAATTTCGCCATTGGTGCCAAGGCACATGGAACAACCTGCTTCGCGCCAATCAAACCCCGCGGCGCGAAAGATACTGTCGAGCCCCTCGGCCTCGGCCTGGCGTTTTACTGGAGCGGATCCAGGCACCACCCAGGCAGTGACCCCATCTGCCACCTTGCGATCACGCGCAATCAGCGCGGCAGCCCGCAAATCCTCGATGCGGCCATTGGTGCAGGAACCGATAAATACCCGGTCAACCCGGAGCCCCTCGACAGGCATGCTGGGTTCCAGCCCCATATAGGCGAAACATTCCGCCATGGCCGTGCGCTTTGATGTATCATTTTCCTGATCTGGGTCCGGCAATATGCCATCGGCCGGCACCGCATCCTGAGGGCTATTCCCCCAGGTGACCATCGGCGCAATCTCTGCCGCGTCAATGAAGACTTCTTTGTCAAATACTGCACCGGGATCACTCGGCAGATCGCGCCAGCGCGCGACAGCTGCGTCCCATTCGAGGCCCTTGGGCACGTAGGATTTCCCGGCAAGATAGGCAAAAGTAGTGTCATCGGGTGCCACCATGCCCGCCCGAGCGCCCGCTTCAATGGACATATTGCAGAGCGTCAATCTGCCTTCCATGGAAAGTCCACGGATCGCGGAACCCGCATATTCAATCACAAAACCGGTGGCACCCGCCGTACCGATGGTCGCGATAATATGCAGGATCACATCCTTCGCGGTGACCGCAAAGCCCAGCGTGCCATCCACGGTAATGCGCATCGTCTTCGGGCGCCTCTGCCACAGGCATTGGGTCGCCAGCACATGCGCGACTTCCGTCATGCCAATGCCAAAGGCCAAAGCCCCCAAGGCACCATGGGTGGAGGTATGGCTATCGCCACAGACCAGCAACATGCCAGGCTGGCTTAGGCCCATTTCCGGGCCAATGACGTGAACAATCCCTTGATTATCGTCTTTCAGACCAAAATGCCGAATGCCGTGCGTCGCGGTATTCAGCGCCAGCGATTCGACCATGCCACGATATTCTGGGTTCTCGATGGCGTCCGTCTGGCGCGTATCGGTCGGCACGTAATGATCCGGGGTCGCAAAAATCCGTTCCGGCGCGCGCGGGGCAATGCCGCGCTTTTTCAGCATTTCAAAGGCGGGCGCCGTACCATCATGGATCAGATGGTGATCGACATAGAGCAATGTCTGGCCATCCTCCCTTTCCAGGACGCGGTGGCGCGACCAGATCTTATCGAACATGGTACGGGGATGGGTGGGATCGCTCTGTGACATATGACGATCATCCAAGGCTGGGCGGATTTTGCAACTCTGCAGCCGAGCCTGGCTGGCGACATGCTCGGAAGCCCCAATGGGGACGCCCCAAAGGATCATTCGGGGGCGCAAGGCGTTCCGTTGGAAGATGCGTTACGGTCTACTTGCCTGATGATTGGATAAGCGGTTGAAAAGACTGCACCGGGATTTTTCGATGAGTGCCCACGGGAAGGAGATGTTCTACCAGCATGATGCCAGCACCAGCGCAGCCTTCTGCGACGGCCCCAGCTGATATGGTGGAGCTCACCATTCTGATGCCCTGCCTGAACGAGGCCGAAACCATCGCCATCTGCGTGCGCAAAGCCATGCATTATCTGGCTGAACAGGGCATCAGCGGGGAAGTGCTGGTGGCGGATAATGGCAGCACGGATGGCAGCCAAAGCCTGGCCGAGGCGCTTGGCGCCCGCGTCATCGCCGTGGCCGAAAAGGGCTACGGCGCAGCCTTGATGGTCGGGATAAAGGCCGCGCATGGGCGCTTCGTCATTATGGGTGACAGCGATGATTCCTATGATTTTACGGCCTTGGACCCTTTCTTACTGAAGCTCCGAGCCGGTTATGACCTGGTGATGGGCAATCGCTTCAAAGGCGGTATCCGCCCCGGGGCCATGCCGCCGCTCCATCGGTATCTCGGTAATCCAGTGCTGTCATTCATTGGCAAGGTCTTTTTCAAGAGCCCCATCAGTGATTTCCACTGCGGCTTGCGGGGGTTTTCGCGCAGCGCCATGCTCGCGCTTGATCTCCGTGCCCCCGGCATGGAATTCGCGTCTGAAATGGTGGTCAAGGCAACCATCAATGGCCTGAAAATCACCGAAGTCCCGACCATTCTCTCGCCCGATGGCAGGTCGCGCCCCCCTCACCTCCGTTCCTGGCGGGATGGCTGGCGGCATTTGCGCTTTTTGCTGATATTCTGTCCCCGGTGGCTATTTCTCTATCCTGGCGCCCTGCTGTTCCTGCTGGGCGGTGCCACGATGCTGGCGTTGCTGCCGGGTCCACGCATGCTTGGTCCGATAACCTTTGATATCCATACGCTGCTTTATGCGTCTGGCGGGGTCGTCATGGGTTTTCAGGCGCTACAGTTTTGGGTCTTCGCCGTCTTTTACGGGATGCAGACCGGTGTCATGCCGGCTGGCAGCCTCATGAAGCGCGCCTTCACGCATTTTGCGCTGGAAGTCGCCCTCATCGTCGCGGCGATCTTCCTGATTGGTGGCTTTTCCTTGGGTCTTTCCACTCTTGCCATCTGGGGCGCCGAAGGCTTTGGGTCCTTGAGCGCAGGCCTGATGGTGCGGCAGGCCGTCGGGTCGGTCACCGCCATGGTGTTAGGCCTGCAACTGGCCTTTGGCGCGTTTTTTCTTGCCTTGTTAGGCATGATGGGCGCACGCGACCGGCCCAGCTAAGCCAGCCGGATCGCGCTCGGCTTTTACGAACGCTTTCTAAAGGTCAGCTGGCGCGGTCACGCTTCTGGCGCGCAGCCTGATAACGCCCTTCCCGGCAGGCATCAGAACAAAAACGGATATCCTCCCAATTCCGCGCCCATTTTTTGCGCCACACGAAGGGGCGCATGCAGGCGGCGCAGATTTTC
>JBDKIR010000338.1:0-4850 GCA_039797035.1 Pseudomonadota bacterium
GTCCTGCTCGGCTATCCGCCCGGCGGGGTTACGGATTTCGCGGCGCGCGGTGTGGTGGACCGCATGAGCCGTGAATTGGGCCAGTCCCTGGTGTTGGAAAACCGCCCCGGTGCGGCAACGGCGGTGGCCAATAACGCCGCCGCCCAGGCGCGGCCCGATGGTTACACGCTGCTCATGGGCACTTCGACCCTTGCCATCAATCCAGCCTTGCAGCCCAACCTGCAACCGAAGGATCCGCAAGCCGCGCTCACGCCGATTGGTACTGTGTTCCGCACGGCATTTATTCTGCATGTGCACCCATCGCTGCCGGTGCGGAGCACGGCGGAACTGATTGCCTATGCCAAGGCCAATCCGGGCAAGATCAATTTCAGCTCCTCGGGCACTGGGGCGGTGAACCATCTCTGCCTTGAATTATTCCGCGCCCGCGCGGGTATTGATGTGGTGCATGTGCCCTATCGTGGTGGGGCGGCGGCCTTGATTGATCTGCGGCAGAATCGCGTGCAGGCCATGTTCAGCGCGGTGCAGGAAGCGCTGCCGGCGGTGCGGGAAGGGGCGACGCGGGCCTTGGCCATTTCCTCCAAGGAACGTGTCGCGCTGCTGCCTGACCTGCCGCCGGTGGCGGATGCGCTGCCGGGCTTCGATGGCGTGTTCTGGCAGGGGCTGTTTGGCCCGGCTGGCCTGCCCGCCCCGATCGTGGCGCGTGCGGCCCAGGCCCTGGCGGTGGCAACGCGCGATGCAGACCTGATCGCGCGCATGGCCGAACAGGGTGTGGTGCTCGAAACCGGCGGGCCAGAGGTTTTGGCACGCACCCTGGCGGCGGAATTGGTCATGTGGGGCGACCTGATCCGCACCCAGAATATCAAGCCTGAATGAACGGGGCTTGGCCCCGGCCCAATCCTTGCTAGGCTTTTTCGCAAGGCAGCGCGCCCGCGCTGCCGCTGACGGGAGACAGAACATGAACTGGAAGAATCGCCTTTGGGGCGCGGCGCTGACCGCCGCCCTGATGGCCATGGGGATTTCGGGCGCTGAAGCGCAGCAGCAGCCAAAGACGCTGCGCATCGCCATGACCGCGACCGATGTGCCAACCACCACCGGCATGCCGAATAACGGCTTTGAAGGCATGCGCTTCCTTGGCTATCCGGTCTTTGAATCCCTTGTGCTGTGGGATTTGTCGCGCGCCGATCAGCCAGCGGGAATCAAGGCGGGCCTGGCCGAGCGCTGGGAACAGGATGCCAATGACCCGCGCATCTGGCGTTTCCATTTGCGCCGTGGTGTCACCTTCCATGATGGCACGCCCTTCAACGCCGATGCGGTGCTGTGGAATTTCGACCGTTTCTTCAAGAATGACAGCCCGCAATTCGATGCAACGGGCAGCGCGATCACGCGCGGGCGCATTCCCGTGCTGGAATCCTATCGGAAGGTGGACGACTTCACGTTCGAGACCACCACCACGCGTCCCGTTTCCTACTGGCCTTATCTGGTTCTTTATGTGCTGATCACCTCGCCCAATTCCTTTGAACAGGCGGGCAAGGATTGGGCGCGGGTGGCGGCGCTGCCACCAGCAGGCACTGGCCCCTTCCGGCTTTCGCGCTTCGTGCCGCGCCAATCGGCGGAACTTTCGCGCAACGATAATTACTGGGATGCGGCGCGCCGCGCGAAGCTGGACCGCATCATCCTGCTGCCCATGCCGGAAGCCAATACGCGCCTGGCGGCGCTGCGTTCCGGCCAGGTGGATTGGATTGAAGTGCCGCCACCGGATGCGATTGGTTCGCTCCGTCAGGCGGGCTTCAATATCGTCACCAATTCCTACCCGCATGTCTGGCCCTGGGTTTTCGCCACGGGTCGCGCCAGCAGCCCGGTGGCGGATGTGCGCGTGCGTCAGGCGCTGAATTACTGCGTTGACCGTGAAGGCATGGTGCAATTGCTGAATGGCACCGCGGAACCTTCGGTGGGCTTCGTCAAGGCGAATGATCCCACCTTCGGCAATCCGCAAAATCGCTATCGGCTGGATCCCGCCCGTGGCCGCGCCTTGCTGGCGGAAGCGGGCTATAACGCGCAGCGTCCGCTCACGCTCAAGATCGGCATTTCCAATTCCGGTTCGGGCCAGATGTTGCCGCTGCCGATGAATGAATTCGTCCAGCAATCGCTGCAACAGAATTGCGGCGTGCGGGTGAATTTTGATGTGGTGGAATGGAACACCCTGCTGGCCGCGCTGCGCTTCCCGCCTGATCAGCCGGCCTGGCTTGGCGCGGATGCGGTGAATATCAGCCTTTATTCATCCGATGCCTCGGCCTTTGCGCGTTGGTTCCTGTCTTCCAATTTCGCGCCGCGCGGTTCGAATAATGGCCATTGGAAGGATGACCAATTCGATGCCGCCTTCGCCGAATTGGAACGCGAACGCGACCCGGCGAAGATCGCGCAATTGCTGGCCACCGCGCATGCGCGGCTGGTGGATAATCCCCCCTGGCTCTGGATTGTGCATG
Source organism: Pseudomonadota bacterium (assembly GCA_039797035.1). Taxonomy (GTDB): domain Bacteria; phylum Pseudomonadota; class Alphaproteobacteria; order Acetobacterales; family Acetobacteraceae; genus Neoroseomonas. The sequence goes on from JBDKIR010000338.1 coordinate 2,484, forward strand.
ATTTGAACCCCCGCGCCATGAGCCGGCGCGTGACGGGCTTTACCTCGGCGCAATCCTGGTTCCAGGATCTGACAACGGTGGATTTGCGCTAAAATCCGCACTTGATCAGCAGATATGCTAAAGGAAGGGGGTGGCCGAAAGCCGCCCCCTTCGTGTTTGAAAGTCATCGCTCATGATCGCTGGCCTCGCCACGCTGCTGTGCTGCCAATTGATTGGCGAGGTTCTGGCGCGCTGGCTTGCCCTGCCGGTCCCGGGGCCGGTCATCGGCATGGCTTTGCTTTTCATCTTGCTGCTTTTGCGCGGTGGGGAGGCGCCGCAGGAACTCGCGCAAAGCGCTGATGGGCTTTTGGCCAATCTTGGTCTGTTATTCGTGCCCGCCGGGGTTGGCGTGGTGCTTTATTTGCCCGTATTGGCCAAGGATTGGGCGCCGCTTTCCCTCGCCATTCTGGCGGGTACGCTGGCTGCCATCGCTGTCACTGGCTTGCTCGCGCAGGCGCTATTGCGGCGGCTTGATCCATGAACAACCTGGCGGAGATCTGGGTCTATCTGGCGCGCGAACCACTGGCCGCGCTGACGGCCACCTTGCTCGCCTGGCTCGCTGCGCAGCGTCTGGCGCGGGCGCTGCGCTTTCACCCCATGGCCAATCCTGTGCTGTTTGCCGTGGCATTTTTGGCCGGTGGGCTATTGCTCGCACGGGTTGATTACCGTGCCTATTTCGAAGGGGCGCAATTCGTGCATTTCCTGCTTGGGCCCGCGACGGTGGCGCTTGCCGTGCCGCTGGCGCGGCAATGGCGCCAGGTCAGGCGCTCAGCGCCCGCAGCGATTGCCGCTGTGGTGGTGGGGGGTGTTTTCGCCGCAGCAACTGGGGTGGCGTTTGGCTGGGCCCTGGCTGCAGCGCCTGAGGTGACGGCCTCACTCGCGCCGCGTTCCGTCACCACGCCCGTTGCCATGGGCATTGCTGAGCGTATCGGGGGCTTGCCCTCGCTCACCGCCGCCATCGTGATCTGCAGCGGCATTGTCGGGGCGGCGCGGGGCCCTGCCTTGCTCACGCTGCTGGGTGTGACGGATTGGCGCGCGCGCGGGCTTGCGATTGGTACGGCGGCCCATGGCATTGGTACAGCGCGGGCGATTTCCGTGAATGATGTGGCGGGTGCTTTCAGCGGTTTGGCCATGGGGCTGAATGCGCTGGCCACCGCCTTGCTGCTGCCTTTGCTCTGGCGGCTTGTCTTTGGCTGAAGCTCAGCTGCCCAAAAGCCGGCGGCTCCAGAACATCAAGGCCAGGGTCGCAAGCGCCGCCACGCCAAATACCGCCGCATAGCCCGCCATGTGCAAAATCGCACCGAAGACCAAGGCGCCAATGCTTTGCCCAAAAAACAGCGCCATGGCGAAGGCGGCCACTGCGGTCCCGCGTGCTTCCGGCAACGCTTCCGTTGCGCGTGCCTGCAAGACGCCATGCAGCATGTAAAACGCCAGGCCAAGCGCAAGCTGCATCGCCGCCACCACCCAGCCATTGGGCGCCAAGCCCGCGCCGAGCAGCCCGGCCGCCAAGGCAAGCCCGCCCATGGTCAAAAGCCGCTTTTCCCCAAACCGGGTCACCAGGGTTTTCGCAAGCCGCGTATAAATGAAGGCCCCAAGCCCGAAGCCCGCCACCACCAGCCCCGCCAGCGCCGGTGAAAAGCCGAAGCGTTCAATCAGCAAAGACCCCGTCAGCGGAAATGCGCCACCAAACAGCGCCGCGCCATCGATAAAGGCCGCCACCATCAGGCGCCGCCCCGCCGGGCGTGACAAAAGGGTCAGATAGGGGCGGAAACTCGCGCGGAAACTGAGCCCAGCTTCCGAGCTTTCCGCCCGCCAGAGCGAAGCCCCCAGGCGTCGGCCCAAAAGGACTGCGACCACCAGGGCGAGCAAAGCCAGCACCATGAAGGAAGCGCGCCAACCGGCCAGATCACCCAGCACGCCGGAAAATGGCCCGACCAGCAATTGCGCCATGACCATACCGGTCAGGAAGCGCCCGATGGTCGCTTGCCGGTCCGCATAGGGCACTGCATCGCCAATCCAGGCCATGGCCAGCGGGATCACCGCGCCGGCGAGCAAACCGGTCAGGGTGCGAAAGGCCACCATGGCCGAAAGATCCCAGGCGAGCGTGCAGGCCGCCAAGCCAAAGCCGTAAAGCACCAGCGCAAACCAGGCGACGCGCAGCTTGCCATAGCGATCACCCAGCGGGCCGATCACCAATTGTCCCGCGCCATAGGCGATGGAAAACCCCGCCAGCACCGGCGCTGCGCCCGCGACCGAGACACCGAAATCCGCCGCCAGCAGCGGCAGCAGCGGATCGAGCATACGAATCCCGCCCCCGGTGGCGAAGGC
>JBDKIR010000339.1:0-7085 GCA_039797035.1 Pseudomonadota bacterium
CGCTTTTGGTGGGCTCACCCGATGCGGTACGCAGCATCAAGTCAAAAATACGCTCACCACAGGCCTGCACGCTTTCACCGCCCGTCAGCACGGTGCCGCAATTGATGTCCATGTCTTCCGACAAGCGATCATACATCGCGGTATTAGTCGCCAGCTTGATGGAAGGCGCGGGCTTCATGCCAAAGACGCTACCGCGCCCGGTGGTGAAGCACACCAGATTGGCGCCACCTGCCACCTGCCCTGTCGCCCCCACCGGGTCATAGCCAGGCGTGTCCATGAACACGAAGCCCTTGGCGGTGACGGGTTCGGCATAGCGATAGACCTCCACCAGATTGGTGGTGCCGGCCTTGGCCATGGCGCCAAGGGATTTTTCCAGAATGGTGGTAAGCCCACCCGCCTTATTGCCCGGCGATGGGTTGGCGTTCATCTCTGCCCCTTGGCGGGCGGTGTAATCCTCCCACCAATGCATCACATCCACGAGTTTTTGGCCTACATCGCGCGAAACGGCCCGACGCGTCAGCAAATGTTCTGCGCCCTAGGTTTCCGGGCTTTCGGAAAGGATCACCGTGCCGCCATGGCGCACGAGCAGATCAGATGCCGCCCCAAGCGCCGGATTGGCGGTGATGCCGGAATAGCCATCCGAACCGCCGCATTGAAGTGCGACGCAAAGTTCTGATGCGGGCACGGCTTCGCGCTTGGCGGTATTGGATTCCGTCAGCACTTCCTTCACGAAATCGATACCCTTCATTACGGTGGCGCGCGCGCCGCTATCCTGAATATCCATGCTGCGCAGCCGCCCAGTCAGGCGTTGTTCTTCCAGCATAGGGGCCAATTGATTGACTTCGCAGCCAAGGCCAATCGCAATCACATGGGAAAAATTCGCGTGCCGCGCAAAGCCCGCCAGAGTGCGGCGCAGCAGGCGGAGCGGTTCATCCATGGTCATGCCGCAGCCGGTTTTATGCGTCAGCGCCACCACGCCATCCACATTGCCCCAGGCGGCCAAAGGATCTTCGCCGGTGATGGGGTTTTTTTCGAACTGCCGCGCTATCAATTCCGCAACATGGGCCGAGCAATTCACCGATGTGATGATGCCGATGTAGTTACGCGTCGCCACACGCCCATCAGCGCGGCGGATGCCCATAAAGCCTGCCGGCACATCCACGTAATCGGTCGGCTTCGCATCCTGGCCCCAGGCGTAATCGCGCGCGAAATCGCCCATTTCGCAATTATGCGTATGCACCCAGGCGCCCGGTTCAATCGCATCCGTGGCAAAGCCAATGATCTGGCCATAGCGCTTGATGGCTTCGCCCTTCGCATGCGGGCGGATCGCGACCTTATGGCCCGGCGGGATACGCCTTTCGCCCACGCTAATGCCGGGGGCCACTTCCGTGCCCGGCGTCAGCGGAATGCGCGCAATTACCACGCCATCATCGGGATGCAGGCGAATCGTGGGCGGCAGGGCAATGGTGCTGGACATGGGCGTTCCTTCCTTGGCGGCTTTGGCCGCTATCCTATCCCCGAGCCTTGCCACCGCGCCACAGATGCCCTTGCGCAAGGCGGCGTGAAGGCGCAATTAGGTGCCCGAGACACCTGGGGGAGCCCTTTTGGGGCTGAGAGGCGGGCTTCACCCGCGACCCCTGGAACCTGACCCGGTTCGGACCGGCGTAGGGAACGGTGCATCGCCCGTTCGCTCGCGTTCTCCCCCTGAAGGGGCTGACGCGTGCTGGGCCCAAGCCACCTTCCACGCGCCGCCCGACAGGAGCATGGAGGATTGGGGATGCATCGCCGCACACTTCTCGCCACCGCCCTGGCCGCGCCCATGGCGCGCCCTGCCTTGGCCCAGCCCAGCCGTGCGCGCACGCTGCGCTTCATGCCGCAGGCGGCGCTGGCCAATCTGGACCCGATCTTCAGCCCCAGCACAATCATTACCACACACGCCTATTGCGTGTTCGACACGCTTTATGGCGCCAATCGCGCGCTGCAACCGCGCCCGCAAATGGCGGAAGGCCATAGCGTGGAAGATGATGGCAAGCGCGTGAAAATCCGCCTGCGGGAAGGCTTGCGCTGGCATGATGGCGAAGCGGTGCGCGCGCAGGATTGCGTGGCCAGCATCAAGCGCTGGGGCAGCCGCGATGGCTTTGGCCAAATCCTGATGCGCGCCACGGCCGAGCTTTCTGCGCCTGATGACCGCACCATTGAATTCCGCCTGCATCGGCGCTTCCCCGCGCTGTTTGATGCTTTGGCCAAGCCGGGCGCTTCACCCTGTTTCATGATGCCCGAACGCATTGCGAATAATCCTGGTGATCGCTCCCTTGGCCTGGAACACATGATTGGCAGCGGGCCATGGCGCTTCATCGCCAATGAATATGTGCAAGGGGCGCGCAGCCATTATGCGCGCAATGACGCCTATGTGCCGCGCGATGAACCGGCCGAAGCCGCTTCAGGCGGCAAGCGCGTGCATTTTGACCGGCTTGAGATGATCTGGATTCCGGATGGCGGCACGGCGGCAGCCGCACTCCGCACTGGTGAGATTGACTGGATCGAATACCCACTGCCCGATCTGGTGCCGGTGCTGGAACGGGACCGCAATACCCGCACGCAGATTTATGACCCGAATGGGTTTTTGGGTTTTCTGCGCTTCAATCATCTGCACCCGCCCTTCAATGATGTGCGCGTCAGGCGCGCCATTCGTGATGTGATCGTGCAATCGGATTTCATGTCCGCCGTGGCGTTGGAGGGGGACTGGCAGGAATGCCACGCCATGTTCCCCTGCGGCCTGCCGGGCGTGGTGGAATTCCCACCCGCCGCACGCGGTGAAGCGGCGATGGAACGCGCCCGCGCCGCCTTGCGGGAAGCGGGTTACGCGGGCGAGCCGATCATCCACATCAATCCAAGCGATTTCCCCGCCGTGACGCAGCAGGGCCGCCTGACGGTCGAATTGATGCGCAAACTCGGCGTGAATATGCAGCCGATCGAATCCGATTGGGCGAGCATTCTGGCGCGGCGCAATAACCGCAATCCGCCAGCGCAAGGTGGCTGGCATTTGCACAATACCAATGGCCCGGCGGCAACCATTGCCAATCCCGCCGTCAGCTTCGCCATTCGCATGAATGGCCAGGCGGCCTGGCCTGGTTGGCCCACGGATGCGGCGGCAGAAGCACAGGTGGAAGCCTGGATCGCGGCGGATGATCAGGCGGCGCAGGAAACCGCCATGCGGCGCCTGCAGGAAATCACTTGGGAATCCCTGCCCTTCGCGCCAACGGGCCTATTCCGCCTGCGCACCGCATTCCGGCGTGATCTGACCGGCGTGCTGCAAGGCCCCAATCCCTTCCTGTGGAATGTGCAGCGCGGGTAAGGCCGCTTAGCAACCGCCGGGCGCGTCTTCCAGCTTCATCAGCTTGCCGCGCACGGTGAAATCACCAAAATCCATGATCAGCTCATCGGAAACGCCATTTTCGAAATAGCGCAAGGAAACCTCATAGGAAGGCGTGCGCGCGCCCCCGGCCTGATCCGCATCAGGCTCAAAAAACGCAATGCGCATGCGCGAGGAGCCAAGGGTCGAAAGGCTTGGCAAGTCCGGCACCGCTGCCGCCCCTTGCCAAGGCGTCAATACGGTAGTGGTTTCCTGCGCCCCGTCGGCGGAAGTGCCATCGAATAGCGGCGCCACCAACAACCGCTGACCGGCACGCGCGGCATTCAGCGCGGCGATGGTATGGGTATTGGGCAAAAGTGTGCCGGGCGGGATCGGCACTTCCTTCGCTTCGGGTTCGCTGTAACGCGCAACACCGCTGCCATCGGCATTCAGCTCCGCCTGTCCAGCCACGCGCGTTGACGTCGCGCCCTGCGTCATCTGCGTCAGGCTGAAACGAAGCGTCTTGCCATCCATGGATTCCAGCGTGGCGTAATCCGAACTGGTTTCCAGTTCCGTGCCTTCACGATTGCGCAAGGTCAGGGAAAAGCGCTGCCGTGTGGTCCAGCTTTCGCAGACATCAATCAATTCATAGAGCATGGCGCCTGAGGCTTCGACAATGCCGGAATTCTCCCGCGCACGGTCCAGCGCGAGGCTGTAAATCCCCCGATGAGAGGCCAAAGTCCGCGTCGATAGCGGCGCCAAGGGCGCCGCAGCCGCCGGGGCATCCTTCGCACCCTGCGACAGGCTGGGTGCCGCTGGCAGGATCAGCAAAAGGGCAAGAAGGCTCAGCAATCGCATTGGTGACTCCAGGCGGCTTGCACCGCGAATACCTGATCCTATCGCCGAATCTGAAACGCCAGCTTCAGCAACGCGTGATGAAATTCGGCCCGCCCTTAAGCCGGTTTGGCACCCTTTACCGGCGGCAGGTCGAGCTTGATGTGCAATTCCTTGAGCCGTTCCGGCGGCACGCGGGCCGGCGCGCCCATCATCAAATCCTCCGCCTGCTGGTTCATCGGGAAGAGGATGACTTCACGAATGGCGGGTTCATCGGCGATCAGCATCACAATACGGTCAATGCCGGGCGCCGAACCACCATGCGGCGGCGCACCATAGCGGAAGGCGTTCAACATGCCGCCAAAGCGATGCTCCACCTCTTCCGCCGGATAGCCCGCAATTTCAAAGGCACGGATCATGATATCCGGGCGATGGTTGCGGATGGCGCCGGAGGAAAGCTCAATCCCGTTGCAGACGATGTCGTACTGGAAGGCCTTGATGTCCAAGGGATCCATGGAATTCAGCGCCTCCAGCCCGCCCTGCGGCATGGAAAACGGGTTATGGCTGAATTCGATCTGGCCGGTGTCTTCATTCCGTTCATACATCGGGAAATCTGTCACCCAGCAGAAGCGGAAGGCGTTTTCTTCGAGCAAACCAAGATCGCGCCCAACGCGGTTACGCACCGCGCCGGAGAATTTCGCGGCTTCTGCTTCCTTATTCGCGACAAAGAACACCGCATCACCCGCACCAAGCCCACAAGCCGCGGCAATCGCGGCCACGCGGTCAGCTTCCAGGTTCTTCGCAATCGGCCCCTTCGCGCCATCGGCATCCCAGGCGATATAGCCAAGCCCGCCCTGGCCTTCGGCACGCGCCCATTCATTCAGCCCATCAAAGAAGGACCGTGGGCGGCCTGCCGCGCCCGGCGCCGGAATGGCGCGCACCACGCCACCGGATGCGGTGACTTTCGCAAACAAGCCAAAGCCGCCACCGGCGAAATGCGTGCTGACATCGGTGATCTTGATCGGGTTGCGCAAATCCGGCTTGTCCGAACCATATTCCAGCATCGCCTGCTGATAGGGGATGCGCGGGAAGGGTGCTGGCGTCACGGCGCGCTTCGTGCCGGACCAATCAGAAAATTCCTCAAACACGCCAGCCAGCACAGGCTCGATCGCGGCAAAGACATCTTCCTGCGTCACAAAGGACATTTCGAAATCAAGCTGATAGAATTCACCTGGGCTGCGATCCGCGCGCGACGCCTCATCCCGGAAGCAGGGCGCGATCTGGAAGTAGCGATCAAAGCCCGCCACCATGCATAGTTGCTTGAATTGCTGCGGCGCCTGCGGCAGCGCGTAGAATTTGCCGGGATGCAGGCGTGCGGGCACCAGAAAGTCCCGCGCCCCTTCTGGGCTCGATGCGGTCAGGATCGGGGTTTGGAATTCTGTGAAACCCTGATCAATCATCCGGCGTCGAATGGAAGAAATCACCTGGCTGCGCAGCATCAGGTTGCGATGCTGGCGATCACGCCGCAAATCCAGGAAGCGATAACGGAGCCGAAGTTCTTCGGGGAATTCCGCATCACCTGCGACTTGAATGGGCAGTACTTCGGCGGATGATTGTACTTCCACCTCACGCACGCGCAGTTCAATTTCACCCGTCGGCAGCTTGGCATTCACCGTGCCGGCTTCGCGCGGCACCACATCGCCGGTCACAGTAATCACGCTTTCGGGGCGGAGTTCTTCCAGCAGCTTCAGCACGGGCGAACCCTGCGCCACAACGCATTGCGTCATACCGTAATGGTCGCGCAAATCAATGAACAGCAAGCCGCCATGGTCGCGCTTGCGATGCACCCAGCCGGAAAGCCGCGCGGTGGAGCCGGCATCGGTGGCGCGGAGCGCGCCGCAATGATGGGTACGATAGGCATGCATGGCGAAAATTCATCCTCAGGGACGGGAAAGGCGGGGGAAAGCGCCCCAGGGCGGGGTTTCTGTCAACCCCACCGCTTTCCTGGGGCCCGCCGTCCCTGTAAGGAACCGGCCATGAACCGCCGCCAAGCCGCCCCGGCAGCCGACCAGACCCCCGCCCTCATCACCGATACCGGCAGCCTCGCCGCGCTCTGTGACCGGCTGAAATCCGAGCCCTTCGTCACCGTGGACACGGAATTCATGCGTGAACGCACCTATTGGCCGGAGCTTTGCCTGGTCCAATTGGCCGGCCAGCATGAGGTTGCCTTGGTGGATGCGCTGGCACCGGGGTTGGATCTTGGCCCCCTCGGCGAATTGATGGCCAATCCCCAGGTCGTGAAGGTGTTTCACGCCGCCCGGCAGGATGTGGAAATCTTTTTGCTGAAATTCGGCGCCGTCCCCTACCCGATTTTCGATACGCAAATCGCCGCCATGGTGGCCGGGTTTGGCGATCAGGCTTCCTATGATTCGCTCTGCCGGTCACTTGCGGGGGTGCAGATCGACAAGGCGCATCGCTTCAGTGACTGGTCGGCCCGGCCGCTATCAGACAGCCAATTGGCCTATGCGGCAGCCGATGTGACGCATTTGCGCAAGATTTTCGTCTCCCTCACTTTGCGCCTGGAACGGGAAGGCCGGATTGACTGGGTGGGGCAGGAAATGGCCGCCCTGGCCGATCCCGCGACCTATCTGACCGACCCTGACACGGCCTGGGAAAAGCTCCGCCCGCGGACCTCAAACCGGCGGTTTCTTGGCGTTTTGCGCGCCATCGCCGCCTGGCGGGAACGCGAAGCCCAGCGCATCAATATCCCGCGCCAGCGGCTGGTGAAGGATGATACGCTGCTCGAAATCGCCGCCACCATGCCCGATGGGCCGGCCGAACTGGCCCGCGCGCGCGGCATTTCCGAGAATTTCGCCAAAGGCAAAAGCGGTGAAGGCTT
>JBDKIR010000340.1:0-3169 GCA_039797035.1 Pseudomonadota bacterium
GGCAGAGGCCGTGCTGAAGGCCAAGGAAACCGCCAAGGCATCCGGGCAAACCAGCTGTATCGTCGGCCATGTCGGTGATGGCAATTTCCATTGCCTGATCCTTTTCCCGGATGGCGATCAGGCTGCATTGGAAAAGGCTTGGGCGTTGGATCGTGAAATCGTCGCCCAGGGGCTCGCCCTCGGCGGCACATGCTCGGGCGAACACGGGATCGGCATCGGCAAGCGCGAATTCCTTGAACAGGAACATGGCGCGGAAGCGCTTTCTGTCATGCGCATGCTGAAGAATACGCTTGACCCCAAAGGCATTCTCAATCCCGGCAAGATGTTCCGGAATTGAAGATCATTCGCCCCATGAACCTTATCGCCTTTTCCATCATCGCGCTGACCATGGGGCATGTGTTTTCCAATGCAGTCCGCACCTTGCCAGCCATTGCCGCAGATGTGCTGCAACGGGACCTTGCCGTAACCGCCGATGGGCTGGCTGCCTTGACCGGGGCCTTTCCCGCAAGCTTTGCCTTGGCCATGCTGCCAGTTGGGGTTGCGCTTGACCGTTGGGGGGTCAAACCCACCGCGCTTTTATTATTGAGCATTGCCGCCATCGGCGCCGTGCTTGGCGCTTTTGCCGATAGCGCCTGGTCCATGCTGGTGGCCCAAATCGTGCTCGGCATCGGCTGTTCCGGCATGTTGATGTGCCCGGTCACCTATGCCGCGAAGAACATGCCCGCGCAGCGCTTTGGCCTTTGGGGCGGGATCATTCAGGCCGTTGGCAATACGGGCATGATCATTTCAGCAAGCCCGCTCGCGCTGCTGGTGGAATATGCCGGCTGGCCCGCCGGGTTTCTGGCGTGCGCGGGGCTGGCGGCTTTCGCTGCCATCACCGTGGCCTTGGTGGTACGTGAAACCCCGCCCGATGCCGCCACGCGTCGCAGCCTGCAGGAAGATGCACGCGAAGTGATCCGGCTTGGCTTCTCCCGCAGCTTGCGCGCCCCCATCGTCATGGCCCTCACCTCCTTCGCGATTGTGCTTGGGGTGCGCGGCCTTTGGGGTGGCCCTTGGCTGATGGAAGTCAAAGGGCTGGCGCGTGTTGAAGCGGGGCATGTGCTTTTGCTCTGCACCATTGCGCTGATCATTGGGCCCTTGCTGGCCGGCATCCTGGAACGGCGTTTTCAGAAATACCGTGGGGCGATTTTGGTCGGCGGGCATATCGGCGCAGTCGCCACTGTCATCGTAATGGTGCTGGGCGGCACGTGGGGGTGGCCCGTGGTCGCTGATGCGGTGTGTCTGGCGCTTTTCGGGCTCTTGATTTCCACGCAAGTGATTTGCTTCGCCCTGGTGCGTGCCGCCACATCGCCGGAACGTGTGGGGCGGGCACTCTCAGCCATGAATGTCGCGTTTTTTGGTGGCGCCGCCATCATGCAGGCGGCATCAGGGGTGGCGGCCAGCCTGGGCGGCATCGGCGCAGCGCTGATGAGCTTCGCCCTGGCCGTCCTTGCGTGTTGCGTCGTTTTCATCCTGCTGCGGCGGAAGGATCAGGAAACCCATGCAGGGCACTAAGCCGACATAAGGCACCAAACGGGAGGGAAATAATCATGCGCAAAGGCATTCTTGGGATCGTCGCAGGCCTGATCCTCAGTTGCGGCGCTGCCGCGCAGGAAACCTTCCCCACACGCCCGATCACCTTGATTGCCGCCTATCCACCGGGCGGCAATACGGATCTGATGGCGCGCGCCTTGCAGCCCGAACTCGCCCGCGCTCTGGGCCAGACCGTGGTGGTGGTCAATCGCGGCGGGGCGGCGGGCACCATCGGCAGCGCCGAATTGGCCCGCGCCAGACCCGATGGCTATACCATCGCGATTTCGCCCAATAATCCCATCACCGCCCAGCCACATGCCATTTCACTCAGCTATTCCCTGGATAGCTTCCGCTTTCTGTGCCTGGTCTATGACAATCCCCAGGTAGTAATTCTGGGCCGCAATGCACCGTTTCAGGATTTTCGCGGCCTGATCGCCCATGGCAGAAGCGGCAAGGAAGCGCTGATTTACGGTGCCCCCGGCAGTGCCAGCACCCAGCATATTCTCATGGCCGCCCTGCTGCGGCAGGCCAATATCGATGCGCTCATGGTCTCCTTCACCGGTGCGGGCCCCATGAGCCAATCCGCCCTTGCCGGGCAGATCATGGCCTTTGTCGAAGCCTCCTCGGTCGCCACCGCTACGGGCTTGACCCCCATTGCCGTGGTCGGCCCCACACGCTTGCCGCATCTGCCGGACACACCAACCACCGCCGAGCTCGGCTTTCCGGTGCAAGGAACCTCTCATGGCGGCTTGATCGCGCCGGCGGATATCCCGGAAGCGGCGGCGCAGGCGATTGAAAAGGCCTGCGAGGTCGCTGTCGGTAGCGAAGGGTTCCGCGCCACCGCGCAACGGCTCGCTTCCGTGCCGCGCTTCCTGCCCGGCGCCCAGTTTCGCGAACGCTTCGCCTTGGAAAGCGATGCCAATCGCGGCTTGCTGCGCGATTTGGGTCTGGCGCGGGAAGGGCTGCGCTGACACCAAGCTGACGCCGCAGGACTTGCCGCCATCGCCCAAGCATCGCACATGGTATCTGAAGCATGATGACGGCGTGCCAAAGGGCCCGCCCATAGAAATGGATGCATGAAGATGGATGGCATGGGCGAAAATATGGGCCGTTTCGGCAGCGGGCAGGCAGTGCGGCGCATGGAAGATGGGCCCTTATTGGCCGGCGCTGGTCGCTTCACGAATGATGAGGCGCTGCCGGGCCAGACCCATCTGGTCTTTCTGCGTTCTCCCCACGCACATGCGCGTATCCTTTCCATCGATACTGAAGCCGCTGCCGCCATGCCCGGCGTGGTGGCGATTCTGACCGGCGCGGATATTGCCTTGGCAGGCTTGAAATCGCTTGGCGTGGCCCTGCCTTTCAAGCGTCCGGATGGGTCGGACCTTGCCGCCCCGCCGCGCCCCATCCTGGCGCAGGAGAAAGTGCGTTTCGTGGGTGAGGCCGTGGCCGCCATCATTGCCGAAACCCCAGCGGCGGCCCGGGATGCGGCTGAAGCGATCGACGTTCAATATGAAGAACTGCCCGCCGTGGTCAGCCTGCGGGACGCCATCGCCACGGGCGCGGCCCTGCTCTGGCCCGCGGCCACGAATAACATCGT
>JBDKIR010000341.1:0-2527 GCA_039797035.1 Pseudomonadota bacterium
CGGCGTGGCCTGCCGTGCCGGCGCCTTCTGCTGTGCCAGGACCGGCGCAGCCACAAGGCAGAGGCCAGCCAATGCTAAGATCCGAAAAGACACCATGGCTTAGTCCTTCAATAGAGGCGCGAATACTTGCCTCACGACTATTGGCATCTCACTAAAAAATCAATGGAAAACGATATTTGGAAAATTTACCAAATCGGAAATATTCCTTAACGTGCAGGCCATCGGACGATAAACGGTCATCATCAGCGCCTGAGGGCCTGCTTCATTATCATTCCGGCGAAAATTCCAGAATAAGCCCGCCGGAAGCGTCCATGCGGGCGTGCCAGCGCTCACCAATCACGGTCGTGGCATCAAGCTGGGTCACGATAGCGGGGCCGCGCAGGGTGAAGCCGGCATGCATTTTCGTTCTGTCCAAAATCGGCACTGAAACGGGCGTTTCGCCCACCAGCATGGTCTGCCGACCAATTTCAGCCTGAGCTGTCGTCACGGCATTTGGTGGCATGGGGGCAGGCGCGGGCAGGGCGCCAATGGCTTCCAACCTTAACGTGACGATTTCTATCGCCACATTGGGCAGATCAAAACCATAAAGCGCCTTATGGGCTTGGGCGAAATCCAGGCCAAGCTGCGTGATGGCGCCTTCCTCATGCCAATTTACCGCAAGTTCATGGCCTTGTTCTTAATAACGCATCAGAGCAATCCGCCGCATGCGTCGATCCGCAGGGGCGACAGCTTCCTGGGTGAACCAGGCATCGGCTTTTTCTTCCAGTGAACGAAATGCCGCCTGGATCCGGTGCTGATCAGCATCAAGCAGCGGTTCGGCAATGCTCATGGTGAATTCGGATTTGAGATCCGCTGCCAGCAAGCCTTGCGCGCATAATACCCCAGGCGCTGGCGGCACAAGAATGCGCTTCATGCCGAGTAATTCCGCCAGGGCGCAGCCATGTAAGGGGCCGGCGCCACCAAAGGGCACCAGGGTGAAATCGCGCGGATCATGGCCGCGTTCCACGGAAACGACGCGGATCGCGCCCACCATGTTATTATCGGCGATTTCAAGAATGCCGCGCGCCGCTTTTTCACGGCTGAGCCCTGTCGCCTGCGCAATCCGGTCAATCGCGGCGCGGGCTGCATCCGCATCCAGCACCATGCGCCCGTCCAGCAAGCTTTGTGGTAGATGTCCCAGCACAAGATGCGCATCGGTCACTGTGGCTTCCGTGCCGCCACGCCCATAGCACGCAGGCCCTGGTTCAGCGCCGGCGCTGGCGGGGCCAACAGTCAGCACACCATCCGGCTGACGCCGCGCCAGGGAACCACCGCCCGCGCCGATCGTCACCATATCCACCATGGGCAAGGCCAAAGGCCAGGGGCCGACACGCCCGCTTTGCGTCAACCCAATTTCACCCTTGGCAATAAGGCAAATATCCGCGCTGGTACCGCCGATATCGACCGTGATGATGTTTTCAATATTGGCCGCAGCGGCAACCATATTGGCGCCAACCACCCCCGCCGCAGGCCCTGATAGCGCGGTTTGCGCGGGCGCGCGCCGAATGGCCGCGGAACCGGCAACACCACCATTGGATTTCATCAGCAGCAAAGGCGCATTGATGGAAGCCTGCTTCAGGCGTTCCTCCAATTTGGCGATATAGGTCGAAACAGCCGGCATGACAGCCACATTCAAGACTGTCGCCATGCTGCGTTCATATTCACGCACAACCGGGAAGACATCGACAGAAGCACTCAGCGCCAAGCCTGGCGCTTCTTCCCGCAAAATTTCAAGCGCGCGCCTTTCATGGGCCGGATTGGCGAAGGAATGCAGGAAACAGACAGCAATGGCGTGCATGCCGGAAGCCAAGGCGGCTTTCGCGGCATCGCGCACCATCGCCTCATTCAAGGGGACAAGTTCCTGCCCTTCGGCCGAAATGCGACCTTCCGCTTCAAAGACGCGTGTCGGGGATACGGGGCGTTTTGGCTTTACCCAGGCCCATAAATTGTCACGGCGTGGCAGATCCGCGCGGCCTATTTCCAGCACATGGCGAAAGCCGGCATTGGTCAAAAGCGCTGTTGGCGCAGTGCGCCCTTCCAGAATCAAATTCGTCGCCACCGTCGTGCCGTGCAATACACGCTCGATCTCGGTCGGTGATCTCTGCGCGCGGGCAAGGGCCAAGGTAACACCCGTGATGAAGGCTTCCGAAGGATCGCGTGGGGTGGACGGGGTTTTGGCGGTCCAGGCTTCGCCAGTGACGACATCCTGCAGGGTCACATCGGTGAAAGTGCCCCCGATATCCACGGCGACAATCAGGCGATTAGGCGACTGCATCACGATACTCCCGCCGATGGAAAAGTGCTTTGGGCTGAACCTTGTGCCGCAAGGCGGCAGTCGCTGCCTGATCGATCGTGCCTGCCTTGATCACCACACCATAATCACGCTGGGCTGCGGTAAGAGAAATAAAGCCCGCCTGCCAATCTTCAAATACTTGTTCGATGGGCCGATCAAAGGGATGGCCCCAGCCGCCACCACCGCCGGTTTCTA
>JBDKIR010000342.1:0-3096 GCA_039797035.1 Pseudomonadota bacterium
GCGCGCGCCACGAATGAGGCGTCACGCGCGGTGATGGAAGATATCGGCATGACCCGTTATGGGGATTTCACCCATAAGGGCCATGCCATGATCATTTATGAAAGTCTGCGGAGCGCCGCTGGCGCCTGATCAGCCGCCTTCGCGCGCCGCCAATTGGGCGATCTGTCCGCGCATGGCTTCCAGCAGAGAGGCCACGCGCCCACCATTGCGCTGAATGACGGCGGCATATTCGCTGCGTGTGGTCAGACGAAGCGATGTGCCTTCAGCGATCACATCGACAACCTTGGGTTGGCCGTTGATATCCGCGACGCGCCAATCAAGCACGAAGGACGGCGAATTCGGCCGTTCAATGACGGTGCTTACCATCGCGTCTTCTTCAGTGCGTTGCTGCGTACGACCAAGTGAGAATTTCACGCCGCGATATTCACCAAAGCGTGCCGACAGGTTGTGCAGAATGATTTCGTCAAACAGGCCGAGATATTCCTGCATTTCGGCAGGGCTCGCCTGGCGCCCATAGCGGCCGAGAATGAAGCGCCCAGTACCTTCAATATCAATCGCCGTGCGGAGGATATTCGCGACTTTTTCCCGGCGTTGGGATTGCGACAGGCGCGTATCATTGATGGCCGTGGTCAATTCCTGGCCGGCTGCATTCACGAAAGCCGAAGCGCGCGCGATATCCATCTGCTGCGCCTTGGCACCCTTGACGGTGGCCAAAAACGCGCCGGCGAGAAGAAGGCTGCGCCGTTCCAAAGTGATCGAGGAAAAAGACTTCGCCATTACCGTGGCTCCATAACGCCTTGGCCAAATCCCGCGCCACCGGCGGGTGCCACACTGCCTGCCGGGCCATCCCGGTTCTGAATTTCAAATGCGCGGCGCTGACGATAGGCGGAACGCAGCGTCGCATAGGGATCCAAGGAAGAAGCGCGGACCGCGTTGATGGGGTCCAGCAAGGCTTCGCGCGTATCAACCACCGTCAGCCCAAGGCGCGTGTAATTCCAGGCATCCAGCAATTGGCCTTGGCCAATCCAGGTGGTTGGGTTGATGACGATATCCGTACCGAACCCCAGAAGGTCGCGCGGGTTCGAAGGGCCAAGCAGCGGCACGAAAAGGTAGAAGCCTTCACCGGCGCCCCAAACCGCCAAGGTCTGCCCGGTATCTTCGGAATGGCCATGCACGCCCAAATCGCGGGAGACATCCACCACCCCGCCCAGACCGATGGTGGAATTGACCATGAAGCGGCCGAGCGTCTTGCGGGCACGGTCCAGATTGCCCTGCAACATATCGCCGGTCAGAATCACCGGGGTGCGCAGATTGCCAAGCATATTGCGCACGCCATTGCGGATCGGTTCAGGCAAAAGGGCGCGATAGGCCTCCGCCACCGGTTGCAAAACGGCCTGGTCCACAGCCTCATGAACCGCGAACATGGTGCGGTTCGTGGGTTCCAGCGGGTCGTTGATTTCCTTGAATTCTTGCACCGCTTCAGGGTCGTCAGCCGGGGGGGGCGTCGCGCAGCTGCTCAGCAGCAGCAGGGCGCTGAGCAGCGCGCCGGCAGCCGGCAAAGAGGGCGCCAACGCCGCAAGGCCTCGGAAGCGGGCATAGAGGTTAAGCATGGCAGGCTCTTAGCGCGGAATGCCGCGTACCGGAACCTGTTTCGTGCGACTTTATGCCCCTTGCCAAGCGCTTGTGTCTGGGCAAGAGGGAGGCGGAGCCTTGCCAAAGCCGCGGGCAATCTTATTTCGGGAAATATCATGAATATATCTGCCCCTGGCCCGCTTGCCCGCTGGCTGACCGGCCCGCGCTTCAATGCCCTACCGGTGCCGGCGGACCTGCCAGCGCCGCGGCTGTCCTTTGAATTCTTCCCGCCGAAGACGGAAAAGCTGGAAGAACAGCTTTGGGCCTGCATTCGGCGCCTGGAACCGCTTGGGCCGCGCTTCGTGTCCGTGACCTATGGGGCGGGGGGCAGCACCCAGGAACGGACCCATAATACCGTGGCGCGGTTGGTGGCGGAAACCAGCCTGACCCCGGCGGCGCATCTGACCTGTGTGGGTGCGACGCGGGAGGAGGTTGATGAGGTCGCCCGGCGCTATTGGGCCGCTGGCGTGCGCCATATTGTGGCGCTCCGGGGTGATCCGCCCGCGGGCGCCTCGGAATATGTCCCGCATCCAGGCGGCTATGCCCAGGCCGAGGATCTGGTTCGGGGCCTGAAGCGGATCGGCGATTTTGAGATCAGTGTCGGTGCCTATCCGGAAACCCACCCGGCGGCGCTTTCCGCCGATGCGGATCTGGATTTCCTCAAGCGCAAGATTGATGCGGGGGCGACCCGCGCCATTACGCAGTATTTCTTTGAAGCCGAGACCTTTCTGCGTTTCATTGATCGCTGCCATGCCAAGGGCATCAATGTGCCGATCGTGCCGGGGATTCTGCCGGTTTCAAACTTCCAGCAGGTGGTGAAATTCTCGGCCATGTGTGGCGCGAGTGTGCCAGCCTGGATGGGCCAGTTGTTTGAGGGGCTGGAGGAAGATGTGGAGACGCGGCGCATGGTCGCCGCCGTGGTGGCGGCCGAGCAGGTGCGGCTATTGCAGGCCAATGGTGTGGACGAATTCCATTTCTACACCCTGAACCGCCCCGATCTGACCTACGCCATCGCCCATATCCTCGGCGCCCGCCCGCGCCGGGATTGAATTCGTGTCGGCGGGGTCCGGGGTAACAGGCTTTGGTCTGGCGCGCAGCCGCCACACCAGCCCTGCGCGCGCCGCTAGCCTAGGCTAGCGGCTACCCCGGCCGGGGAGCGGGGGCAGCGCCCCCGCTTCTGCCCATGGTTTGTGTTGTAGGTTATAGTCATTCCATGCAGACCCTTTTCTCGCCCGCCCAATTGGCTGACCCGGATATTGCCGAAAGCAACCGCATTCTGCGGAGTTGCGTCCATTGCGGCATGTGCACCGCGACCTGCCCGACGTTTCTGTTGCGGGGCGATGAGTTGGATTCCCCACGCGGGCGAATCTACCTGATCAAGGACATGCTGGAATCAGGCCGCCCGGCGAGTGAGCTTGAGGTCCGCCATGTGGATCGTTGCCTGTCTTGCCTGTCCTGTATGAC
>JBDKIR010000343.1:0-3988 GCA_039797035.1 Pseudomonadota bacterium
CGGCTGAACAGGCGCTGCGGCAGGAAAGCTCAGAAGGCTTGAACCCGCAGCTTGGCGCCTTCATTCAAAAGGCGCTGGAGGATCGCGCCGAGGCCAAGGCAGAACAACAACGCGCCCAACAGGAAACCGATCGGCAGCGGCAGATGTTGGCGGATGCCCGCGCGGCGGAACGCGTGGTGGAAAAGCTCCGCGAAAATCGCGCTGCGGAAGCCGCGCGCGAAGAAGCGCGCCGACAGCAAATCCTGATGGATGAGGCGGCGCGGAAGCCGCGATAGAGTATTTTCAAGCCAAGTGGCATCACTTGGCGGCTCGGAAAATACGATCAAAAAAGGATTTTGGGCGTGTCCCGTGAACGCAAGTGAACGGGATACGCCCCAAAAGCCTAGCGCCCCTTGAAAACCGGCTTGCGCTTTTCGGCAAAAGCACGCTGCGCTTCGCGGGTATCTTCCGTGCGCGACAAGGCCGCCGTTTGCGTCTGTTCGTAGCGATAGCCTTCAGACAGCGGCAGATATTCCGTCAGCGTAAAGCCGCGCTTCGCCGCTTCCACCGCCAAAGGCACCTTGGAGGCGATCTCGGCGGCAATTCCCTGTGCGGTCGCCAGTAATTGATCCTGCGGCACGCAGGCCGAAGCCACATTCATGCGATAAAGATCCGGCCCGGAAAAACGCCGCGCGGTATAGAGCATCAACCGCGCATTGGATTGCCCGAAATGGCGCAGCACATGGCGCACGCCGCCAGCAAGGCCAACCTCGACTTCCGTCATGGACATGAAACTGTCTTCGGCAACCACGATGATGTCGCAGACCAAGGCCAGCACGCAGCCAGCACCAATCGCGGCACCATTCACCGCGGCAATCACCGGCTTGCCGCATTCCATGACGCAATCAAAGCCCGCGCGCACCAGGCGGTTATGGCGCGGAAAGGCGCCTTGCCGTGTGACATCCGGCCGGTCCTTCAAATCCGCCCCGGCCGAGAAATTCCGCCCCTCACCGGTCAGCACAATCGCGCGCACTTCCGGCATTTCATGGAAAGTATCAAAGATGCGCGTGATTTCATCACGGAAGACGCTGTTCTGCGCATTCACGGGCGGGCGTGCAATCGTCACGGTCGCGACGTGATCGGTGATGCTGACCTTGAAGGCTTGCAGATCAGAAAATGGGTTCATCGGCTACTCCAGTTTGATATTTCCGGCGCGGACCACCTGGCCCCAGCGCGCGCTGCCTTCACGGATGGCTTGGGTGAATGCCTCAGGCGTACTGCCAATCAAGGTGCCACCCTGCGCCGCGAAGGATTGCCGCGTTTCCGGGTCATTGATCGCCGCCACCATGGCATCACGCAGCAGGCCAATCCGGTCCGCAGGCGTGCCCGCCGGCGCGACCAAGCCATAGGAGGTATCGCAAATCATGCCGGGAATACCCGCTTCAACCAGCGTCGGCAGATCCGGCAGAATATCCAGGCGCTGCGGCGCGCTGATGCCAAGCGGGCGGAGCGTACCGGCACGGATTTGCGTCAGCAGCGCGGGCACATCCGCCATCAGAATTTCGATCCGTCCCGCCATGGCATCCGTCACCGCCGGCGCCGCACCGCGATAGGGCACATGGACAATATCGATGCCCGTGATCTGCTTGAACAATTCCGTCGACATATGCAGCGAAGACCCAATCCCCGCTGACCCATAGGAAAGCTTGCCGGGCTGCGCCTTGGCGCGCGCAATCAATTCCTGAACATTATTCACCGGCAAGGCGGGATGCACGGTCAGGATTTGCGGCACGGAAATCACCATGCCGATAGGTGCGATGTCACGCAGCGCATCAAAGGGCATTTGCTGCGTCAGATGCGGCTGCACGGTCAGCACACCGCTGCTGGCAAGCCCGATGGTGAGCCCATCAGGGCGGGCGCGCGCCACGGCTTCAATACCCACCAGGCCACCACCGCCCGAACGGTTTTCCACCACCACAGGCTTACCAAGCTTGTCGCCCATGACGCGCGACAGCAGGCGGGAAATGATATCCGCCGGACCACCGGGCGGGAATGGCACGATCAGGCGAATGGATTGATCAGGGAAGCCTTGCGCCAAAGCGGGCGCCGGCAATGCCGCCAGGATTCCAAGCGCATGCCTGCGGGTAAGATTCATGATGGTGCCTCCCGTTACTTTTCTGTTGTTGGCAGCTTATGCAGCCCGCCTTCACTGGGTGCCGTCAAGGGCGGCGCAACCCCTTCGGGCAGGGGAATCTCATGCGCATTCAGCGTCATGGAAACCATCGTGTAATAGCCAATCAGCGCGGTGAGTTCGACAACCCCCGCCACGCCAAAGCGCACCACTGCCCGGTCATAAAGCGCGCGTGGCACTTGCCCGGTTTGCTGCAAGGCAGCGGCGAATTCATAGACCAGCGCGTCATCGGCTTCCGTGAAGTCGGGCGCTTTGCCATCCCTGATGGCATCCAGAATGGCAGTCGGCAGCCCGGCATCCGCCGCGGCCTTGGCATGAACCCACCATTCAATCTGGCTGGTCCAACGCCGCCCTGTTACCACAATGGCCAATTCGGAAAGGCGCTTGGGTAGGGAGGTACGGTAGCGCAACACCTCCCCCAAGGCTGACCAACGTTCCGCCAAATCCGGGTTGTGAATGGCGGCACGCAAGGGGCCAATCAAGGTGCCGCGCGGGCCGGCAATGATCGCATCATGCACGCGGCGCTGCGCCGCGTTCATTTCCGCCGGATCAGGCAGCGGAATCCGCGCGGCCATGATTCAATCATCCACCACAGTGGTCGCAACAAAGGATGGCCGCGCCGCCGCCGCCGCATGCCAGGCAGCCAAGGCCGGGTGACCATCACGCCATTTCAGTGCGTCAAAGCGAAAATCCAGATAGGAAAGGGCGCAAGCGATGGCGATATGGCCAATGCCAAAATCATCCTTGGTCAAGGCGGGCACTTCCGCTTCCAGCGCGTCCAGTGTCGCCACATGTTTCGCTTGAAAACCTTCCACCATGCCCGCTGAAGGTGTCGGGCGCGTGCCTTCGAAGCGCCAGAGGATCAGCATATCCAGATAACCATTGCCGAGTGCATGGCGACGCAGGGCTTCAAACCGCTTGGGCCCAGCCGCCGGGAAAATGCGCCGGCCCGGCGCGATGCTGTCCAGATATTCGCAAATCACCAGCGAATCATACAGGATGGTGCCATCTGCCAGCAGCAAGGTTGGGATCTTGCCAATCGGGTTATCGCTCAAGAGGCCACGATGGACCTCATTCATCGCCACCCGCGTGCGCATGGTTTCAATCTGATCGGCCAATCCCAATTCATGCGCGGCAATCATCACCTTGCGCACAAAGGGTGAGCGTGGCGACCAATGCAGTCGCATCTGGGGCTTGGTGGTCATGGTCAGCTCCGGTTCATTTCCTCGGCCGAGAGCTTCCGCGCTCTATCCGCCTCTGTCCAGCCCTGGCTTAGGAGCAGCCCAAGCAGAAGCGCGCCCTAGCTGATGGAAAGCCCGGTTGCCGCGACAATGCGCCGCGCCACTTCGCGATCCTTGGCGATCACCGCTTGGTATGCTGCCGGGGAGGAAATGACGGCATCCGCACCAGTCGCTTCCATGCGCGCCCTGATGCCAGGGTCATTCAAGGCATGATGAATGGCGGCGGTGAAACGGTGCTGTATCGGTTCCGGCGTGCCGGCCGGTGCAAAGCAGCCGGTCCAGGAAACCAGATCATAGCCCGGCAAGGTTTCCGCCATGACCGGCAATTGCGGCAGGCTCGCCTGGCGCTGGGCCGCAGTGCTGGCAAGCAAGGTGGCGCCGCGTTCCACGGCAGGCTTTAGGGAGGAGAAGGAAATGATCCCCGCATCAAGCCGCCCGCCCGCCAATTCACGCGCCACATCCGCGCCACCGCGATAGGGCACATGTTCCAGCTTGATCCCGGCCATCAATTGCAAATTCTCGCCCATGAAATGGCCGATATGCGCAACACCCGGCGTGCCATAGGTGATCTCACCCG
>JBDKIR010000344.1:0-5680 GCA_039797035.1 Pseudomonadota bacterium
AAAGCTGCGTTCCGCCGCGCCATCTCCAACGATGCGGAGTGCAAGGCGCCCACCATGCGCGCCGGCGGCCAATTCCGCGTCAAACCAATCAAGCGCCCAGTTGAAATGATCCAGCGCCGGCCAGCGGAAATCGCGATAGGCTGTGGCGTAATCGCCACGCTGCGCCAGCAGAAAATCCCGCGCGGCTTTGAAGGCGGCTTGGCTCATGCGCTGATCCTCCCCAACCACGCCAACGGCGCGGCGGCTTCTGTTTTCAGCGCAAGGCTAAACTGGGGTGATGGGCGGCAGCAAGTTGCGTGTCATTCCACCTTGATGCCGGTCGCTGCCACCACGCGCTGCCATTGCGGCACATCAGATTCGAGCAGCGCGGCCAATTCCGCCGGGCCGGTCAGCAAGGGGGTGGTGCCGGCAGCGGCGAAGCGGGCGCGCACATCGGGCAGGTCACGGATACTGCCCAGCACATCAGCCATGCGCGTAATGATGGCGGGCGGTGTCGCGCGTGGCGCGGCAATGGCGTACCAATTCAGCGCGACATAGCCGGGCACGGTTTCATTGATGGCGGGCGTATCGGGCAGCGCGGGCAGGCGCTTTGGCCCCGCCACCCCCAAAAGCCGCGCGCGGCCACCTTGCACATGCGGCAGGGTTTCCACCGTGCTGGCAAAAACCATATCGATTTCGCCAGCGTAAAGCGCTGTCATTGCTGGCGCTGCGCCACGATAGGACACATGGGTCAAATCAAGATTGGCCGCCAACGCGAAAAGCGCGCCGGACAGATGGTTGGAAGACCCAACCCCGCCGCTGCCATAGGTCAGCCGCCCCGGCGCGGCGCGGGCAGCAGTGAGCACATCCTGCACGCTTTGATAAGGCGATGCCGCGCGCACCACCATGGCGGTTGGAATATCGGCAACCAGGCTGACCGGCGCCAAGGCCGTGCGCGGATCAAGCCCACGATTAGGGTAAAGCGCCGGCACGCTCGCCAAGGAAGCGCTGGTCAGCACAAAGGCCGTCCCATCGGGCGGTGATTGCACCACGGTATGAATACCGATGCTGCCACCCGCGCCGGGGCGGTTTTCGATGATGAAGGGCTGCCCCAGCTTTTCCTTCAAATGCTCAGCGAGCAAACGCCCGACCAGATCAATCGGCCCACCGGCGCCAAAAGGGATGATGATGCGCACCGGACGATCCGGCCATGCCGGCTGCGCGAGACCCGGGCGGATGAAAGGCATGGCAAAAGCGCTGGTCAACAGCGCCCGGCGTTGCAGGCTGGTCATGGCGTTATCTTCCTCCGCCACGCATTTAAGGACCTTCGGCGTCAGCAGGGAATAGGCAGCCGCTTCAGCTGACGCGCAAATGCGCCGGGATACGCATCCCCAAGCGCAACGGGACCGGCCAGATTTCTTCAATGCTGCGCAACCGATAAAATCCCGCCGCTAAATAACCCGGCAAGGCGCGCGGATGATCCGCCGTGCAGGTATTCACCGTGACCGCTGGGCGGCCAATGCGCCAAGCCGCATCAATGGCGTGGCGCAGGAAGCCCGGGCCAAGCCCAGTGCCAATAGCCCAAGGCATCAGCCCGAAATAGGAAAGATTCACCGCCGGTCCACTACGGTAATCCAGCTCATAAAAACCCGCAGGCTCGCCATCGCGCATCAGCACATGGACATTGACCGCAGGGTGCCCAAGCAAACCGGCAATTTCCGCATCGGTCGCGATCCGGCGCATCCACCACAACCAAGGCCCGCCGACGGTATCATAAAGGTAGCGATAAAAGGGCACGGAGCAATGCAGCACGCGCTCAACCCGCGCATCAGCCGGTAAGACCGGCACGGGGCTTTGCGGCGGCGCATCCATGCGCAGGAAGGTGACTTCCACCTTCACGCGTTGGGCAGGTTCCGGCGATCCACTCATGCTGTCACACCACCATCATCGGCATAAAAAAACACGCGCCCGAAGCGGGACGCGTGCTTTTTGAGGTGGGCCATGATGAGCCCGCCCGATCAATGCTCAACGTCAGCCCAAACCTTGCGCTTCACCGCATAGGTAAGGCCAGCCAGAATGGTCAGGAAGATCAGGATCTTCACACCCATGGCGCGGCGCTGTTCCAATTCAGGTTCGGCCGCCCAATTCAGGAAGGTGCTGACATCGCGGGCCATTTGCTCGACCGTGGCCTTGGTGCCATCCGCATATTCAACCTGATCAGGATTGAGCGGCGAAGCCATCGCAATCTGATTGCCGGGGAAATACTTGTTGTAATTCATCCCGTCCATCAGCGTGACACCAGCAGGCGGATCCGAATACCCGATGAGCAGCGCATAGAGATAATGCGCGCCACCTTCACGGGCCTTGGCAATTACGGAAAGGTCCGGCGGCAAGGCGCCATTATTGCTGGCACGCGCCGCCGCATCATTGGCGAAGGGGCGACGGAAACGGTCAGATGGGCGGCCGGGGCGGTCGAACATCTGGCCTTCATCATTCGGGCCATCCTGCACTTCCACCGTGGCGGCAATTGCCGCCACCTGCGCTTCGCTCAGGCCCAATTCGCGGAGATTGCGATAGGAAACCAGGCGCATGGAATGGCAGGCCGCGCAGACTTCCTTGTAGACCTGGAAGCCGCGCTGCGCGCTGGCGCGGTCATAAGTGCCGAAAATCCCGTCAAAGGAGAATTTGACATCCGGCAGGGCCACCGAACCGCCCGCCGCCTGTGCGGGGGCGGCGGCAAACAGGCCAAGGGTCAGGGCGAGTGCCTTGATTGATGTGCGCAACATGATCAGGCCTTCTCCATCGGCTTGGCTGCGGCCCCACTGGGCAGCGGACCCCCGCCCAGAACCGGGCGAGAAATGCTCTCCGGCAGCGGAAGCGGGCGCTCCAACCGGCCGAGCAGCGGCAGAATCACCAGGAAGTAAGCGAAGTAATAGGCAGTCGCGATGCGCGCGATCAGCACGTAATGGCCTTCCGCCGGCTTACCACCCGCCCAGAGCAGCACCAGGAAGCAGGCCGTCCAGATCAGGAAGAAGATACGCGCCAGCGGGCGGAAGCGCATGGACCGCACCGGCGAACGATCCAACCAGGGCAGCACGAACCACACCAGGATGGAACCGAACATCAGCAACACGCCGCCGAGCTTATCCGGCACCGCGCGCAGAATGGCGTAATAGGGCAGGAAGTACCATTCCGGCACGATATGCGCCGGCGTCACCAGCGGATTGGCCGGGATGTAATTGTCCGGATGGCCAAGATAATTCGGCGCAAAGAACACCAGCCCCGCGAAGACCATGAAATAGACCACAAGGCCAACGCTATCCTTCGCCGTGTAATACGGATGGAATGGCAGCGTATCCTGCGGGCCCTTCGGTTCGATGCCGAGCGGGTTATTGGACCCGGTGATGTGCAGCGCGGCGACATGCAGGAAGACCACGCCGAAAATCACGAAGGGCAGCAGGTAGTGCAGGCTGAAGAAGCGGTTGAGCGTGGGATTGTCCACGCTGAAGCCGCCCCAGAGCAATTCAACAATGAAGCTGCCCACCACCGGGAAGGCGCTGAACAGGTTGGTGATGACGGTGGCACCCCAGAAGGACATCTGACCCCAGGGCAGCACATAGCCCATGAACGCCGTTGCCATCATCAGCAGGAAGATCACCACACCCAGGATCCACAGCAATTCGCGCGGCGCCTTGTAGGAACCGTAATACATGCCGCGGAAAATATGGATATAGACCACAATGAAGAACATGCTGGCGCCATTGGCGTGCACGTAACGGATCAGCCAGCCGTAATTCACATCGCGCATGATGCGTTCAACGCTTTCGAACGCCATCGAGGTATGCGCGGTGTAATGCATGGACAGGAAAATCCCCGTCGCGATCATGATCATCAGGGTGACCATGGCCAGCGCGCCGAAATTCCAGAAATAGTTGAAATTCTTCGGCGTCGGGAAGGTTCCGTATTCCTTCTGCATCATGGTGAAGACCGGCATGCGCTGATCGATCCAGCGCACCACCGGGTTCTTGAATTCGCTGTTATGCAGCCCGATTGACATTTTTGCTAATCCTCAACCGATCTTGATCTTGGTGTCGGATGTGAAGGCGTATTGCGGAACTTCAAGGTTCTTCGGCGCAGGGCCTTTCCGAATACGGCCAGCGGTATCGTAATGGCTGCCATGGCAGGGGCAGAACCACCCGCCATATTCGCCGCGCGCATCGGTCGGCTTCTGGCCCAGCGGCACGCAACCCAAATGGGTGCAAATGCCGATCAACACCAGCCATTGCTCCTTCTGGACGCGGGCCTGGTCCGGCGCCGGATCGGGCAGCGAGCTCGTTGGAACGGCGCGCGCTTCCTCGATTTCCTTGGCGCTACGATGGCGCACGAAAACCGGCTTGCCGCGCCACATCACTGTCACCGCTTGGCCTTCGGTAATCGGCGCCAAGTCAACTTCGGTGCTCGCCAGCGCCAAGGTATCCTTGGCCGGCTGCAAGGATGCGATGAAGGGCCAGGCAATGGCGCCAACACCGACAGCCGCGAAGGACCCGGTCACGAGTTTCAGGAAATCACGCCGCGGCGCCCCATCAGGCGCCGCCACAGCGGTATCAGCCATCCTCACCATCCCCTAGCGACGGGCGCCCCCTTGTCTGGGAGTTCGCTTCGCCGCACGCTCTAGGCCGGCACCCTTCCGGTGCCACGATCACAACGAAATGGCGGCGCCGAATTCCCGGCCCCGCCAAAGCGCTCGAGGGTCTTATAGTAGGGCGGTTTGCACGGTGTAAATCCGCCCTGGTGGGCTAGGGGAAGCTAAGTCATGGAAAAAAACGCCGCCGGGCCTTCAGGGCACCCTTTTGTGGAACCTGCCCGCGCCTGGTTTGAGGAATTGCGGGACCGGCTTTGCGCCGCCTTTGAAGCGATTGAAGATGATCTGGCGACAGGGCCGCATACCGGCCTGCCGCCTGGGCGCTTCACCCGCACCCCCTGGCAAAGGCCAGAAGGGGGCGGCGGGGTCATGTCTGTCATGAAGGGCCGGGTCTTTGAAAAGGTGGGGGTGAATGTCTCCACCGTGTTTGGCGAATTCTCCCCCGAATTCCGCAAGCAGATCCCAGGCGCCGAGGAAGACCCGCGCTTTCTGGCGACAGGTGTGTCTCTGGTGGCGCATATGCAAAGCCCGCGCGTGCCGGCGGCGCATATGAATACGCGCTTCATCGTCACGCGGAACGCCTGGTTCGGCGGCGGCGGGGATATCACGCCCATGAAGCCCGAAGCCCCGGAAGCCCAGGCCGATGCGGCGGATTTCCATGCCGCCTTCAAAGGGGCCTGCGACAAGCATGACGAAACCTATTATCCGCGCTTCAAGAAATGGTGCGACGAGTATTTCTTTCTGCCCCATCGCGGGGAGCCACGCGGCCTGGGCGGGATTTTCTACGACTGGCTAGGGGATCGCACGCCGGGCAAGGGGATTGATGCCGATTTCACCTTCACCCGCGATGTCGGCCTCGCTTTCC
This sequence comes from Pseudomonadota bacterium, assembly GCA_039797035.1. Taxonomy (GTDB): domain Bacteria; phylum Pseudomonadota; class Alphaproteobacteria; order Acetobacterales; family Acetobacteraceae; genus Neoroseomonas. The sequence continues at coordinate 5,487 of JBDKIR010000344.1, forward strand.
TGCAAGCCTATCCGGCCATTATCAGAAAGCGCATGCATGAAGCCTGGACCGAAGCCGAGCGCGAACATCAGCTGATCCGCCGCGGGCGTTATGTCGAATTCAACCTGCTGCATGACCGCGGCACGATTTTCGGCCTGAAAACCGGGGGCAATGTCGAAGCCATCCTGATGTCCATGCCACCGGCAGTGAAGTGG
>JBDKIR010000345.1:0-2564 GCA_039797035.1 Pseudomonadota bacterium
GATTGCCAAAAGCCTTGAACCTGTCAGGGCCAATGGTGGCATGCGCATTCTGCCTGATACCGTCATGGCGGAATGCCCGCAGCTGGACCTGATTTGCGTGCCCGGTGGTGCGGGCATGAACACCTTGCTGAATGATGCCGAAACCTTGGCCTTCCTGCGCCAACAGGCGGCCGCCGCACGCTACAACACCAGTGTCTGCACCGGGGCGCTGGTGCTAGGCGCTGCTGGATTACTGCGGGGCAAACGTGCCGCCACGCATTGGATGAGCCGTGAGATGCTGGCCCATTTCGGCGCGATCCCACAGACGCGTCGTGTGGTGCAGGATGGCAATATCATCACGGGTGGTGGTGTCACTGCCGGGATCGATTTTGCGCTGACCGTGGCAGCGGAAGCCTTCGGCGCTGATGTCGCGAAATCCATTCAACTCGCCATCGAATATGATCCAAAGCCCCCCTATGATGCCGGTTCCCCCGAAGGCGCGGGAGAGGCGATTGTCAGCAAGGCCAGAACGGCATCCGCGCGACGCCAGGCGGAACGTGAAGCGATGGTACAACAAGCGGCCGCGCGGCTTTCATGAAGGCGAACAGGGAAAGCCTGCGCCATGGTCGCTGATCTGATCGCCGTCACATTCAATCTGCTGATTGACGTGTTCCATGGCATCAGCTTCTGGGCAGCGGTTGCCGTTACTTTTGTGGCTGGGTTGATGCGCGGTTTTGCCGGCTTTGGTTCCGCGATGTTGATGGCGCCGATCTTTGCCATCCTTTTTGGTTCGGCGGATATGGTGATGACCATTGTCACCATTGAAATGGTTGTGTCCTTGCAGCTTTTTCCGCAAGTGCGGCGCGATGCGGATTGGCAACTCCTCACGCCCATGAGCATCGCCGCCTGCGCCGCCATGCCGCTTGGTGTTTGGTTGCTGGCCAGCATCGACAAGACAGCGATCATTACCGCGGTTTCCGCCGTGATTGTCGCCTTCGTGGTGCTGATGTGGACGGGCTGGCGCTATTCCGGCCCGCGTTCGCCCATAGCCACCATCACGGTTGGTGCCATTTCAGGCGCCATGATGGCCACCACCAGTGTCGGCGGGCCGCCCGTATTGCTCTATCTTTTGTCCGGCAATGATCCACCGCGCGTGAACCGGGCGAATATCGTCACCTATTATTTTCTCACGCAATTTCTTCTCATTGTCATTGTCATGGCTTCTGGTGTTGCGGGTGTCTCTGCTTTGATCAGGGCAGCGATCCTATTCCCCATTATGCTGTTGGGCGCCTGGATTGGTGGGCGCGCCTTTCATGGCATGGGGAGTGAAAACCTGTATCGCCAAATTGCCCTGAGTATTCTTTTTGCCACGGGCATGTTCGGCCTGCTGCGCGGATTATTCGGCAGCTAAGGCCAAGTAAGCCGCGCTTGAATGGCGGCGGGCCGCATTGGCGATCATCGGGCCGCGGAAAAGCTTGCGATGCCCTGATTGATGGCCAATACTTACCCGGCAACTCATTGGAAACGCGGCGATAACACTATGCCAAAACGCGAAATGCATCTTGGGGTCTTCGTTCTGGGTACGGGGAACCATATCGCCGGCTGGCGCATGGAAGGCGCTTACGACAGTTTCGAAAGCCTTCCGGTCATTCAGCATATCGCCCGCATTGCGGAACGCGGCTGCTTTGACCTGTTTTTTCTGGGTGACTCACTTTCCGCCGGACCGAATGACCATCCTTCCTTCACGGCGCGTTTCGAACCGCTGACGATGCTGAGCGCCTTGGCGGCCACAACAACACATCTTGGCCTTGGCGCCACCGCTTCCACCAGCTTCAATGAACCCTTCAATGTCGCACGGCTTTTCGCCTCACTTGATCATTTGAGCAGTGGGCGGGCCGCCTGGAATGCGGTGACCAGTTCCAATCCACGTGCGGCACCGAATTTCGGGCGGGATTTGCCCGAACACGCCAAGCGCTATCAGATGGCGGAAGAATTTGTTGATGTTGTGATGGGGCTTTGGGATTGCTGGGATGATGGCGCGATCATCGCTGACCGGGCGACAGGGCAATATATCGATCCGGCGAAAATGAAGCCGCTGAACTATCAAGGTGAGTTTTTCAATGTTCGTGGGCCTTTGAATATCAGCCGCTGCCCCCAGGGACGGCCGATTGTTCTTCAAGCTGGTGCTTCAGAAGCGGGCCTGGATCTCGCGGCCCGCACCGCTGATGTCGTGTTTTCCGTGGTGCAGGATTTTGAGGAAGCCAAGCGCGATTACGCCGCGCTGAAAGACCGCATGCCGCGCTTTGGTCGCCACCCCGATGAAATCGCCATTCTGCCGGGCGTCATGCCCATATTGGGCCGCACCCGTGAAGAAGCCTGGGCAACACTTGATAAGTTGCAATCCTTCGTAACGCACACCAATGCCGCCAGCCTATTATCTGCCCGGCTTGGCATTGATGTTTCTGGCTTCGCCTTGCATGACAAGGTGCCGGATCTGCCTTTGCCCAATACCTCTCATGGGTTTGCGCGGGCCATGCTTTCCAAGGCACGGCGCGAAGGCATGACCTGGCGCGATTTGCATAATT
>JBDKIR010000346.1:0-10439 GCA_039797035.1 Pseudomonadota bacterium
CATGACGATGCCGGAAGTGGCCAGGCTGAAGGCAGCGGTGGCGAAATCACCAGGACGCGCGCCTTGCATCGGCACATTGATTTGCGCCGAGGCGCCCGGCGCGATGGAGCCTGGATCCCAGGGCATTTCCGCGGCCAATTCGCGCGCACCATGCGGCAGATCCGGCAGACCATAGAGCAAGGGCGGTGCGAAAAGCGGGTCACAGGCAAGGCGCAGCGCCCGCACCTCATAATCCCGCGCAATGCGCGCCACACCAATAATGGCATAGGCAACCTGATCCGCCAGACGGATCACCTGCGGGCGGGTCAAGGTCGCGTCATCCATATCGGCCGCGCTTTGCCACCAGCGCGCGGTTGGGTTCCACATCAAGGATTGACCGGATGCGCGCACCACCGGTGTGGTGCCTTCGCTGATCAAATAACGGTCCTGATCAAAACACATGACCACAAGGCGTGGCCCATCCGCATCGGCCGCGAGGGCGAATTCGCGGCAATTGCGGCTATCGACAACAAAACCAAGGCCCCGCCCCCCGGTCAGCAGCACGCCACGATCGGAAAAGGCGAAATCATCCAGACCCGGAAAGGCGAAATCTTCCAGCCGCGTCGGTGAGAAGGAAACATTGCTGGCAAGGCAGGCCAGTTTTTCGAAGCCCCATTCGGCGATCGACCAACGGAAGCGCGCAGCGCGGAGATTGGGCACGGCAGCGATTTCACGCGCGGCATCACGAAATGCCGCTGCCTGGTGAAAGCGCCGGATGGTGGCGCCGATACGTGTGGCGCTTGGCGTATAATCCACATCCAGAAGATAGGCTTGGCTGGCCCAAGCCACTTCATACACATGATCCTGCGCGCCCGCTGTATGGCGTGCGACATAGGGGCTGCAGCCTTCCATGCGGATGGCGCGCGCCCAGATGGCGCGGCTATTGACCTCACATAAAAAGGGAATCCCGCTGATCGGGCGATCCTTCGCCTGCAATTCAAAACCCGGCGCATCGAAAATATGGCGATTATGCGCCGTATAGGCGCCCGGTGCGGCAGAAAAGCGCACCCCGAAACGATCCTTCATTGTGTGCAGGCTGGACGCGATGGCGAAATGTCCGCCGTAATAGCGCACAGATGTATTCCAGGCGCTTGCGCTGGCAGTGTGAATATCCAAGCCAATCCGATTATTGGCGATGCGGCCAAGGTGAAGCGTGGTATCTTCAAAGCCGCGTTCCTCGCCAAGGGTGCGAATGCCAATGGTGAAGCCTTCCACCTGGCGGATTTCGACCTGGCAGGCATCCAGATTGCGCAAGACCAAGCCGATATCGGCCTCATTCTCCCAATCGGAAATGCTGGCGCGGATGATGCGCAGGCCCTCATAACGCCGCGCGGCGTTACGCATGGCGCCGCCATCACCGAGTGTGAGGGCGGCCTGCCCCGGTGGCCCGGCATAGATCAGGCTGCCGCGCATGCTCAGCCCGGCGGCACCACCGCCCAAAACCAGGGGCTGACCGCTACGAAAACTGCCTTCACCAATTTCAAGATACCGGCCGGATGCCGTGGCGGCATTCATCGCGGCCTGCAAGGCGGGGCCATCATCGGCCACGCCATCACCAGTGGCGCCGAAATCACGCGCGGAAAGCCGTTCATTCAACTTGTCTTCAATCGCCCTGGGGACTGCGCCCGGATAGGGCAGGCTGATCGCCGCGCCTTCTCGGTCAAAGACGGCGATATCCCCAAGCGCATCAAAGCCCAGCAGGCGATTGCCGCGCGCGGTGCGGGGCGGCAATTGCAGATTGCCATCATCAGCTGGCGCCATGCGAATGGATTGCTGCATGTCACTGGCGACCTGCTGCAGCGCGGCCATTTGAAAATCCAGCTCATCATTCAACGCACTGGCGCGCAATACGCTGTTTTCCTGGAAATCCGTCACCCGCGCCAGGCTCAACTGGCGACGGAGCGTGATGCGAGCACCGGGCGCGGGGGGCTCCTGGAAGGTGACCACGCCTCCATCGGATTCCCCCGCACCAGTCAACGTGAAGCCCGCGCCAACCACGAGGCCATTGATGCGAATTTCCAGATTTTCGGCGGCGAAGATGGGAAAGCCATAGGTGAAGCTACGCTGCGTACCATCCGCGACATATTGCGCGCGTGGCGACACATCGCCGATGGTGATGTGTTCTGTCATGGGAAATCCTCGCAACTGGAAGGGCCGGGATGGGGCGGATCAATCAAGCAGGTTGCGCGTGACAGCACCGAAGGATTGGCTGGCGCGCATGAAATTCTGAAACCCGCCATCGGCGGTAAGCAATGAAGGCCGCCCTGCCGCAAGCCTTGCCTGAAGAAGGTTGCTGCTTTCGGTTTGATCCTGTGCGGCATCAGCGCGAAGCCCTGCGGTCAGCGCGGCGGCTGATCCTTCATCGGGGGACACACCACCGGCTGCCAGCCGGGCGCGCGTGGCGGCTATGGTGCGCGCCAGAATTTCCTGCCGATTGCGTTGCTGCGCAGCATCCTGCGTGGCGATAACCTGCTGTTGCGCTGCTTGTTGTTGGCGCTGGATATCCAGGCGCGCCTGGGTTTCCGATTTGCGCTGCTGTTGCTGCTGCACTTGGCCGTAAATAGCCGCACCGGTCAGCGCCAGATTGGCGATGGTGGCGATCTGAGCCATTAATCATTCATCCTGATGTCGGTTGTGACGGAAAGCAGCGAAAGCGGTAGCGGGGCATCGCCTGTGATGCGCCAAAGCGGCGCCAGGCGATCCCGCCGCCAGCCAAGGCCGCGCAGGGTGGCGTCCCCGGTGAAGGGGGTTGGGGGTGCATCGAAATGATCGAGATTGAAGCGGCGCAGCGATAAGGGCTGCGGCCCTTGGCCCAGATCCACCATCATGGCGGGTGTTTCCAGAAGGCGAAAAGTGATGGCCACCAGGCGTGACGGGCCCATGGCGCTGCCATTGGGGGTGATCAGATCCGCAGGTAGGGGTTCGATTTCATGCGTGAAGGGCAGGCCGATGGCGACCTTGGTTGCGGGCATGCCAAGACTGACCGCACCACCCGCGACGATGGCCTTTGGCCGTACCGCGCCATCCGCCAGGATCGCGACCTCTCGACCATTCAAATGAGGAAGGCCGGTCCAGGTAGATTTGGGGGTGATGGAAGTGCCAGTTAATGCAGCATCCTGCATCAGGCCTTCTTCAAAACGTTCCAGCGCAAAACCGCTGGCGCGTTCCACAACACACCAGACAATGCCTTCAACTTCCGCAATGGCACGAAAGGCGCCGCTGGTTTCCTGCCGTGTCCAGGCGGTGACCTGTTCGGCGCGATAGAGTGTGAGCGTGGCAAGCGCGCCATCTTCCATCACCAGATGCAAAAGGCGCGCGCGTTGATCATAAGCCATGCCGCGTGGCGATTTCACCAGATGATGCGCCAGAATGGCCAGATCATTCGCCTGATAGGCTTGCTGCACCTGGGTATAGGCGAATTCATAAACCCCCTTGCCGCCGCGTGAGACAAAAATGGTGGATCCATCAACATCCACCGGCGGGATCAGCCGATCCACCGGGGAACCCACGCGGGTTTGGCGATTGATCTGAATATTGCCTGGGGTGAGCGGGTCCCCCGTGACCATCCATTCCGCGCCAGAGGTGAAAAGCTGCAAATGCTGGCCGGAAAATACGCCACGAATGGCATTCACCTGATCCGATAGAAGGCCGAAGGAAATCGCCTCATCATCCAGGCCAGTGCCGGTATCGAAATTGAACAAATCACCCGTGCGGGAAAGCCAGAGCCGATTGGGCAGGTCACGCGAACCACCAATCACCAGACGATCCTGGTGAAAGCAGCAGGTGATGGGCCAGCCGCGCGCGGGGCTGAAGGCGGCTTCGTCCCAATCCTTGGTGGCAAGGGTGCTGGCAAGCGGCTGTTCAACACTGGCGATCACCGTGCTTGGGGAATTCACCGCCGAGACAAGCACGCGCTTGCCAGCAATGCGTAGCCGCACCCCGATATGTTCCACCGCAAAAACCGGCGCGCTGGCGCTGATGGTGATGGTGCCATTCAGGGCGCTTGGCGTCAGCGTGACGTCAGCGGCGGCAAAGCGGAAAAAGGCATCCTGCGTGAAAACCCAAGGCGTGATGGACCAGCCGGTATTGCTGCGCTGGATTTTTTGTGGGCGCATATCGGGATGGGTCAGCAGCAGCGTATCGGCATTCTGCGTGAAGCCGATTTGCGGCAGCATGGTCTCGGTCCAGGGCGCGATCAGTTCGGCGATTTTCAGGTCCGCGGCATAGACGGCGAGCGTGCCTGCCGTGAGTACCATCAGATAGGTCTGTTCGGTATTGAATTCGAAGGGCAGCAACCGCGCCGCGCCCGGCAGCATGGTGACATGGCGCAGGCCCGGGCGGCGCGTGATGCCGCCGGTGGGTTGGATGACGACATTGCGCAGGCGTCTTGCGCCATTTTCAAAGGCGCGCAGATCCGCGCGGCCCAGCAATTCGGGCGCCAATTCGCCGGCGGTGAAGCTTGTTTTGGTGCGCTTGATGGCGGGCATGGATCAACCCCGGACCGCAATGAGCGGAAAGGCACCAAGCGCCACGGCGCTGGCCTGCTGGCTATCGGCGCGGCGTGCGCTGCGCAGTTCCGCTTCCGCCAGACGCGCCAGCAGATCCGCGCGCGAGGTATTTTCCGTGATCGGCAGGCAGAATTCCGCGGCCAGGCGCGCCAGAAGCGCCGCAGCGAAGAAGGGCGGGAAGCTGCTTTCATCGGGGCGGAAGATATGCGTCAGCGCCACGGAGTCCGCATCCGTCAACAAGGTGCTGCCCTGAATGCGATAGAGCAAGCCGCGTGCGCGCCCGGCGGTTCCGGCGGAAATCGCGCGCAGGAAATCGGGCGGCAATTGGAAAGCGTAGCAGAATTCAGCATTGGGGCTTTGCGCCAAGCGCGGCAGGGCCGCCTGGGTGGTGGCAAAGGACCAGGGATGCGAAGCGAGCAGGGCATCACGCAAGCCAGGATACAGGCTTTTCGCGACTTCCCCTTCGGCGGTGCCATCCTCGAATGAGGCGATGGGCTGTGCGCCGATTTTGATCAATGCGCTTGCGCATAGCGTGATGGCGGTCAGCGCCATGGGGTGCTCTCCGGTCTTGGGGGAAGGGGGCGCGGATGGAACATCCACCCGCGCCAGGGGCACGCTTATTCCTTCGCGCGCATCCGCACGCTATTCCTTCGCGCGCATTCGCACGCTATTCCTTCGCGCGCATTCGCACGACACCCGTCGGGTCGATCATGACCGCGCCCTGGGACATCATGTTGTTGACGAAATGCGCGGCGCGGTCGCCATGCCAGGTGATGTCGGTTTCAACTTCACTGGCCACTGCATGACCAATCGCGGTCTTGTGGTAGAAATAGCAATACCGCAACGATCCAGCCTTGGTCAGGCCGGAATGCGGCATCCACAATGCGCCTAGCCAGCGCTTGGCCTGCGTGCCTTTCCAGGGCAGCGCATCATCACCGACATATTGTGTATTGGCGAATTCGGTGATTTGCAGCAATTCAGACCATTGCTTCCAGCCCACCACGGCAAAGCGCTGGCCATCATCCGGCACATCTGCAGCGCCCAGCATTTCAAAGGCCATCAGCACCTTCTGCTTGGTCAGGCCATCCGTATCCGCAAGCCCAACGCCGGTGCCGATCGCTTCCTGGGTGGCGGTATCAAGCGCGGCAACAATAAGCTCATCGGTCTTGCGGCCCAGCGCATAGGCGCCCGCATTGGCGATAATGCTGCGTTCGTCGATATTGCTTTTGATTTCATCAAGCTTATCGATCCATTCACCAGCATAATAATCCTGCAGAAAGCATTCCGCATTGCTGAAGCTAAGGTTCATTACCGGCACGGCGCCATTGCGTGCCTTGGCGGCCGCGGTGCCTTTGCCAACGCGCGGAAAAATGGTGGAGGCACCTTTCACGCCGGTCTTGCTGCGCACGGTTGGGCGCAGCTTGCTGCCTTGGCGTTGATAGGCTTCGGCGACTTCGGCTTCGAATTGCTTGACGAAGGCTTGTTCGATGGTTCCGGACATGCGGGGTTCCATTTTCGCTTGGGGTTATGGGCATGTCGCAAGGCGGGTTGCCGCGCGCGGCCGGCACTTGCGATAGATCGTCGCGCCCCTTGGGGGTTTTGCGGCGATGAAGGGATGGGGCGGGCCGCATGCAGGCGGCCCGCCCCGGGCCCCGGACAAGGCCGGGGCCACCGCGCCGGGCGAACAAGCGAAGCTTGCTCAAGCGCCGCGCGGAAACTTGGCGTCAGCCGCCCACGATGCGGCGAAAGCCTTCCGTGACGCGTTTGACAAATTCCGGTTCGCGCTGGCGCCAGTAACGTGGGTCGCGCATCATTTCCCTAAGGGCGTTCGCATCGGGGGCGGTGGCGCTATCGGCCTTGCGTGTCACCGCCGGTTCGCCCTTTGCCATCATGCTGTGCAATGCCAGCACACCTTCAGAAGTGCTCGCCAGGGCTTCGAAAACGCCGGGTGGCAAATTGGCACGCCCCCAGGTGGCAAGCTGCTGGGCAATGCGGCGGAAGCGTTCCTCACCGCCGAAATGCGCACGCAGCTTTTCCATTTGCCGATCGGCTTCGAATTGGCTGGCCGCTTCCGCGATCAAGGGCAAAAGGCGTTCCGCTGCCAAATCATACACAAGCTGGGCCTGGTTCTGACTGAAGCCGGCATCATGCAGGCGCTGATTGATGTCCGCATCAGCGCAGCAGAGATCATGGCGCGGCGTGATGGTGTAATCTTGGGGCCCATCGGGAATGCCCAGGGCGCGGCGATAACGCTGAACCTCCTCCGCGCTTGCTTCCGCACCTGGGGGGGCGAAGCGTTGCGATAAGCGCCGTTCCAATTCGCGGTAGGATTTCAGCAGCGCATCCACGCGTAGCGTGCCGGCCGCTGTATCCCAGAATTTCTCAGGCACATCTTCGGGGCGGCTTGGTGGTGGCGCTGCTTCGGATAGTGCATTGGCCAGCAAATCTTCAGGCATTGAAGCTACTCCTTTGCGGGTGTCAGCACTTCGGCAGGCGCGCCGAGGCTGCGGGAAAGCCAACGTGTTGTGGCGGGAATGTTGATTTCAGCGACAGCGGCCGGGCCAAGCCCGCGCAGGGCTTCCAGGAACAGCAGCGTATTCGCCGCATCGGCGCGCCCCTGCACCTGCGCCAGCGGGCTGCGATACCGCAACACCGCTTCGCGGCCATCGATCAGCACGGGCGGTATTTCGCCACGCCGGCGCAATATGGAAAGGCAGCGCGCGATCAGCGGTGTCAGCAATTCCGCCTGCAAACGGCCATAGGTGGCGCCGAGCAGCCGGGATGTTTCCGCTGCGCGTTCCAGCACTTCGGTCGCGGTCATGCGTTGGTCACGTTGCGGGCCAAGCCGATCAGCCAGTAACGCGGTGCGGATCCGCGCCCGCAAATCCGTCAGCACGAGTTCCGAGACATTGAAGCTGCCCGGCGCGGCCAATGGGGTCAGGCCGCTGGAACCGGGCGCTTTCGGAATGATGGCGCCAGGCACCAGGCGCACCGTGGCGGGATTGAGCACGCCATCATCTTCCGCCTGCCAGATGCCCGTGACCGCGATGGAGGCATTGGCGAGCACCAATTCGACAACCTTATTCGCGGTGCGGATATCGGGCAGCGCCTTGGCCACGGGTCCACGGCCGTAGCTTTCCCCGGGCGCTTTCAGCCAGCGGAAGGCGATGAAGGGGCTTTCGGCAAAGCTGCCTTCCGCGAGGATTTGCGGCGCGGCCGCATCAGCCAATAGCGCAACGAAGCGATAGCCGGTTTGATCAGGCCAAAGCGCTTCAAGCACGGCATGGGTTGCCTTGTCCTGTTCACCATTGGCGGGGTGTGGCAGGGTGGCATGCGGGAAACGCTGACGCAGCGCGGCATCCGGCAACTTCAGGGCGCGGAACACCGTATCCAGCCGGCCGGAAGGGCCTTCTTCCAGCACGGCATCCTGCATCGGGATGGCGGTGAAGCGCAGCGCCGTCGCCTCACCTGGTGCTGCTTCCTCGACCAGCATCAAGCCTGTGCCCGTGATCACCAGGTCCAGAAAAGCCTGGTGCATCTCAAGCGCGAAATTGGAACGATCAAGATGGCCTTGCAGCACTTCGGCCGCATCTTCCAGCGCGTCGGCGGCGTGGTCGGCGGCGGTGTCCGATAGTGGCCGACCGGGTGCGAGGCCAAACCACCGCGACCAGGGCGGCGTCAATTCCGCCAAGAGGGAAGCGGCCAATTGTTCCGCCGCATCGGCGGCGGTGGCGTCGAACAAGGTGGCGCCGCTGCCGATCGGGGGCAGCACATGCTGGTAGCAATCACGCCAAATGCCTTCGTGGCGCTGCCGCGCCGCCAGGGCGGTTGCATGGCGCGCCATAAGTTCATGCGGGGTCATGGGCATCATTCCCCCAGCAAGGAACGGCGCGTGGAGGCGAAATCCGGCATGCTGTCCAGCAAGCCCCGCGCAGAGGTCGCGATGGTACCCGGCAGGCCGCGTGTGGCGCGGTCGCGGTTTTCAATGCGTGCGTCAGAAGCAGCGGCCTCGGCCGCGGGAGGGGGGGCTGCGGGGACCGGCACCGCGGCAGGTGCCGGGCTGTGAGCAGCAATGATCTTCGGCTGAGGCGCTTTGAAAAGGCCACCCATGCGCGCTTCTCCGTGAAAGGTTGGCGCCCCGCCAAAAAGCCATGAGCCCGGCACCTTCTTGCGAAGGCGGCCGGGCCCATGGAGTTTCGGGAGGAGCGAGAGAGGAAGACCTTCAGGCGCAATGCGCCCGTTGGCGTGAGTTTAATAGCCTAATCAACTATGGGTGTCAAGAAGAAAATCCTAATTTTTTGCACGGCTGATTCGCGAGGCGCCGATACAAGCCGAAAGGGGTCACCGCCTGGGGGGCCCCGGCGCCCAGCAAGGCGCGGCAGAGTGCGACGCAGCTGAGCCCGAAAATCGGCGGCAGCCAGCGTGCTTGTGCCGGCCCGGCGGTGAAGGGGCCGGTCACGGTCAGCCCGGCACGGCGATAGAAGCGCGGCAAATCGAACCCTGCTTCCAAGGGCAGATGCGCGACCAGCAGCCGGCCTGAAAGCGGGTCCAGCACGGTCCAGCCCGCGGCATCCTGCAACGCGGCAAAGCAATGCCGAAAACCGGGGCGCAGAGGACGGAGCCAGAATTGATCAGCGCGGCCGCCGAAAATAATCCAGATATTTTGTGGTATTTCGGCAAAATGGGTATGGGCCGGGCGCGCAGTCATGCGACAATACCCTTGACGCGGAGCGGCCATTCCAGCCGGTCCAAGGCTTCGCGCCACAGGCGCCAATCATGCTTTTCCGAAGGGTAGCGCGCATCCGGTGCCGCGCCCCTTTCACCCCAGCGGCGCAGGATGCGCGCATGGGTCAGATCGATCCGCCGATGGCGGTACAGGCGGTCGAGGCATTTCACCACATCATCGGGTTCACAGGGGCGGATCTTGTCACCCTTGCCGGCCACAATCCGCGCGCCATCGCGCCGGGCGATCAGCGCGGCCATGGTCCAAAGCCAGGCTTCTTCGGCGGAATGAAACGGCGTGGCCTGACCGAGCGCGGCAAATCGAGGGCTGTAATGCTGGGTTTTGGCAGCGATCATGGGGGGATTCTCGCGTTATGGTTGTGAATGAAGCGATCAATAACCGCAATAATTGCTATTGGCAAGACAAAAAAGGAAAATCAGCCTATTGAAAAATGACACAAGACCTAGGATATATTCCCCAGGATTCGGAGCCAGATCTGGATTCGGCGTCTCGTCGCCAAGGCGGGAAGAACGGGGCATGGCCAATGCGGCATGAGGATGTGTGGCGCGCACTGGATGCGCTGGCAGCGGAATACGGGCTGTCGGCTTCGGGTCTTGCGCGTAAGGCGGGGCTGGATCCCACAGCCTTCAACCCTTCCAAGCGCCTGGGCGCGGATGGCCGGGCACGTTGGCCTTCCACGGAAAGTATCGCCAAGGTGCTGGAAGCCGTTGGCGCGCGGATGGAAGATTTCGCCGCATTGGTTACCGGCGCCACGGCGATTTCCCGCGGTGGGCGCGGCGTGGTCAATCGGCGCATTCCCTTGATTGGCTTGGCGCAGGCCGGTGGCGATGGCTATTTCGATGATGGCGGCTATCCGGTGGGCGGCAGTTGGGATGAAATTTCCCTGCCCGAAATCGGCGACCCCAATGCCTATGCGCCGGAGATTTCCGGCGATTCCATGGAACCGGTATTTCGTGATGGCGATGTGGTGATTGTGTCCCCCGCCGCGCCGGTCAGGCGGGGGGATCGTGTGGTGGTGCGGACCCGCAAGGGGGAGGTGATGGCGAAGGAATTACGCCGCCAATCCGCCAAACGCATTGACCTCGCGAGCCTCAATCCCGCGCATCCAAGCTATAGCTTCGACTTGGCGGAATTGGCCTGGATGCATC
>JBDKIR010000347.1:0-3565 GCA_039797035.1 Pseudomonadota bacterium
TTATGGGCCGCGACCAGCGCCACCTCATCCGGCGCCAAGCCCAGAATATCGCAGGTGCGCAAATAGGCTTCCGGCTGCGGCTTATAGGCCTGCGCCGCCTCCGCCCCCAGAATGGCATCCCAAGGCATACCGGCGCGCTTGGCCATATTGGCCAGCAACAGAATATTGCCGTTGGACAGCGGCGCGATGAAATGCTTGGTCTTCAGGCGAATAAGGCCCGGTACCGTATCCGGCCAGGGGTTGAGCCGGTGCCAGGCACGGTTCAGCCAATCCAACTCGGCCGCTGGAATGCTGGCCGGATCAAGACCGAAATCCTTCAGCACCACATCCAGGTTTTCCCGATGCAGCACATCAAGCCGCGTGAAGGGGCGGCGGCCGCTGCGCACTTCTTCCATGGCGGGCTGGTAGCGCTTGCGCCAGGCATCGGCGAAGCGGTGCGGATCCACATCGCTGCGCCCATGCCGCGCCAGAAACACCTTGGCGTCGCGCGCAATACCATTGCGCCAATCCACCACAGTGCCGAAAACATCGAAGACCAAAGCCTTCACGCGGGGCAGGGCGCTCATTCTGCGGCCTCCTGAGCTGGGGTTGCCCATTTTTTCTCGAAATCCCAAACCTCCGGAAAGCCCATCAATTCGGTCATTTTCTTGAAGCCGTAGGATTCACCAAGTGCCAGGCTATCGCCCGTGGCCTTGAGATGCGCATAGGCACGATCCAGCGCGGCTGCCGCAGCAAGGAAGCCAACCGCCGGGTAGATCGCCATGGCATAGCCGATTTCCTGGAGACGTTTCGCCGGCAGGATGGGCGTGCGCCCACCTTCCACCATATTCGCCAGCAAGGGCTTGGAAATGGCCTTGCCGATGGCGCGCATTTCATCTTCGCTTTCCGGGCTTTCGATGAAGACGATATCCGCCCCGGCATCACCATACATGCGCCCGCGCCGAATGGCTTCTTCCAAGCCAAGGGTGGTGCGGGAATCGGTGCGCGCGACAATCAGGAAGTTCGGGTCCTTGCGCGCTTCAGCGGCTACCTTGATCTTCAGCACCATTTCTTCAGCGGGAATGACGCGCCGGCCCGGCGTATGGCCGCATTTCTTGGGCATTTCCTGATCTTCAAGCTGAATGCCGGTCATGCCTGCGGCTTCATAGCCAAGCGTGGTATGGCGCACATTCAAAAGCCCGCCATAGCCTGTATCGGCATCAGCAATCAGCGGCGTGCGGCAGCCGCGGGCCATGGTGCCCATGCGCTGGACCATATCGGCATAGGTCGCAATGCCCGCATCGGCGACGCCAAGCGCAGAGGCAACCGCGCCGAAGCCCGTGCCATAGATGCAGTCAAACCCCATGCCGTCAGCGATTTTCGCTGAAATCATGTCGAAAACGCCGGGGGCGACAATGAAGTGCTTATCGGCAAAAGCCTTGCGAAGCGAAGGATTGGCCATAATGGTTCCTTTGTTGAATTATTGCGGGCGAATATGGCCCGCAGCGGCTGCGGCGGCCCAGATGCGATCATCACGCTGCATGGCTTCCAGCAATGCGGCAGGGGGGCGCATATCCGCTTCCACCCCCAATGCCATGAGCCGTTGCTTGAAAGTGTCATCAGCGAAAACCGCGCTTACGGTCTGATAGATACGCTCAACCAGGGCAGGGGCCATGCGTGGCGGACCCAGCATGGCGACCCAACCGGAAAGATCGAAATCCCGCACACCCTGTTCCGCCGGTGTTGGCGCATCCGGGAAATAGGGCGAACGTGTGCCGGTAGAAACCGCCAAGGCGCGCACGCGGCCGGTTTGCATATGGGGCATGGCACTGACCGTGCTGGTCCAACCGCTCGGCAAATGCCCGGCCACGATATCGTTCATCAGGGGGCCGCCGCTGCGATACGCGATATCTGGCATTTCCACGCCGCCACGCCGCGCCATTTCCTGTCCGATGAAGGATGAAAGGGCCTCCGTCGATCCCGTGCCCACCTTGCCCGGATTGGCTTTGGCATAGGCCAGCATGGATGTCAGGGAATCAAAGGGCTGGTTGCTACCCGCCACCAGCACCATGGTATTGCGCGTGAGCATGGCAATCGGCGTGAAATCGCGGATTGCGTCATAGGGCATGCTGGGCAAATGGTATTTATTCATGACATGGGTGGAAACGACGACAAGCAGCGTATGCCCATCCGGTTCCGCCCGTGCCACAACTTCAGAGCCGATGACCCCCGCCGCGCCAGCGCGATTTTCCACGATGAAGGGCTGGGGTAGGGAATTGCGCAAAGCCTCCCCAATCGCGCGGACCAGAATATCCGTGCCACCACTGGCGGCGTAAGGCACCACCACGCGCACGGGCTTGTTGGGCCAGGCGCTATTCTGGGCTGAGGCAATGCCGGGCAGCGCGCCAATCGCTGCCGTACCCATCAAGGCGCGTCTTCCGATCTTCATCATGAACCTTCCCCAGGCGTTTGTTTAATCGACGCGCGCGCCAGTGGCACGAACGACAGGAACCCATTTTTCAATTTCGGCCGCGATGAAAGCACGTGTGGCTTCGGGTGTCATGCCATCAGGGATCGTATTGCCAAGCTGGATCAGCCTGTCGCGCACTTCAGGCTTGCGCAGCGCAATCGTGATCTGTTCGTAGAGGAATTGCCGAATGGGCAAGGGCGTGCCGAGCGTCGCAGACCATGGCGTCCAGGTCGTTGCCTGGAAGGCGGGCAGGCCCGCCTCGGCCGCCGTCGGGACATCTGGCGCCATGGGGGAACGTTCGGGCGTGCCAATGACAATGCCATTGACCGTGCCGTTCTTGATATGCTCCGCCAGGAAGGAAATCGTATCGGATTGAAAGCTGATACGGCCTGCCATCAAATCCTGAAACGCTGCGGCCGAACCGCGATACGGTACATGGGTGGCAGGCACGCCCAGCAAATGCAGCAGCAGGGCAGACGAAATATGCCCGGTGGAACCATTGCCGGAAGATCCATAAGGAACATTACCGCCGCTGGCCGCTACCGCCGCGCGAAATTCCGCCAGGGTGCGCACATTCATCGACGGATGCGTCGCCAGGACAATGGGGGAATGGCTGGTGATGGTGATATGATCCACCCCCGTAAGCGGATGGATCCTCAGTCTTTCGCCATAAAGCCCGACATTCAGCGTATGGGACCCCAAGGCACCTACCAGAAGCGTATAGCCATCTGCCGGTGTCTGCGCGATGGTCTCAAAAGCGACCGTCCCACCACCGGATGGACGGTTTTCCACCACGAATTGCTGGCCCAATTGCTGGGACAGGGCGGTCGAGATCAACCTTGCATTGATATCGGCATTCCCGCCTGCGGCGAAGGCCACGATGACGCGCACCGGCTTATTGGGATAATCCGTCCCCGGCGCTTTGGGCTGTGCCATCGCGGGCAACGCCAAAAGACACGCCAAGGCAGCCGCAAGAATTTTTTTCTTCATGTTAAAAGCCTCCCGTAATTCAACCGATCGTATGTTCCAGAACGCCAACCCGTTCCACTTCCAGGCGCAGCTTGTCACCAGCTTTCAGATAGCGCGGCGGATCGCGGAAATGGCCGACCCCTGAAG
>JBDKIR010000348.1:0-2940 GCA_039797035.1 Pseudomonadota bacterium
TCACAATCTCGCGCCCCATCCGCTTGGCGACTTCGCGGAACAGGTCGATCTGGAAACCTTGCACCCCGCCTTGCAGTGACGGGAAGGCGTGGGGGGCGAAGGTGCCATCAACGCCGCAGCGGAGCGGCGGTTGGCCCTGGGCCAAAGCAGGCCCGGCAAGGGCGGTGGAAAGCAGTGCTGCAGCCAAAAGCCGGCGCATGGGAGCCTCCTTTTATCGGTTGGAAGGCGGACACTCTCAGATGAGGCCGCGCCTGTCCATGCCATTTTGCCACGAAACTGCCTTTCTATGGTCCAGCTGCTGCCTCTCTAGGCAGGTTTAAAGATAGGTGATTGGAGTGTGAGCAACGGAAATGTTGGCCCTTGGTCTTATTGGCGGCGGCGTCATTTGTGATTTGATTCTCGTGGCGCTCTTGCTGGGCGATGGCACGGCGCCTGGCAGGCTGTCCCATGCCGCAGTCGCGCTGCTGGCCCTTTGTGGCGGCGGGCTGATGCTGGCTGGCATGATGCTGCTGGAACCGCGCCGGCGGCTTGGGTGACGCTGACAATTGCTCTTCGGCAATCATCGCCCCAGGCACAGCTCAAGGCCCTTCTATCAGGCCGGTCTCCGCACCAGCGGGCCAGATAACAATCCAATTATCGTGCGAATGGCGTGCGATTCGTCTTCTTCCCCATCATCTTGCGTGCATGCCCCCTGAAAGCTGGTGGCATTGGGATAGCCGATGCTTCAACGCTCCACGCGCCGGTTATCCATGCCGCGAAACACGATCAATTCACGCGTTGCGCGTGCTGCTTCCGGCAGCGCCAGCCAGGCGAGGAATTCACCCATTACGCGCGCGGTAATCGTCGCGACATTATGCGCATGGGCGGCTTCCGGGCTGTACCAGCCAAGCTTTTCCAATTCACCAGAACCTTGAATGGAACCATGCACCGCTTCCGCCGGCGCAATCAGAAAGCGCGCATGAAAGCGAATGGGCCGGCCGCTCGGGGTGATCGCGCGGCAGAGATACTGAAGGGCACCTAGGTCTGCCGCCACGCCATCGCCGCGCCTTTCGCCCAAAACCAGCCCGGTTTCCTCAAATAATTCCCGTGCAGCGGCGATGCCCAAGGCACGCGCCCGTGCCGGCGTCGCACGCCGTTCCAAAAGGCGCTGCGTCTCCGCGCCTAATGCGCTGATCGCCGGGCCGCGATGATCATCCGGGTCCACGCGGCCACCGGGAAAGACCATGACATCGGGCATGAAGCGATGGCCCGGATGGCGCTTGCCCATCAGCAATTCCGGCCCTGCCTTGCTTTGGCGCCAGACAATCAGGCTGGCGGCATCGCGCGGGCGGGCGGTGCGGGCGCGCGGGCTCCGCTTGCCTGCAACATCGGCGCCGCCGGGATTATCGGCGGTCGGGTCTTCGCGGTGGGGGCGGTCAGTCAAGGTCGAAACCCCGGCTGCGCAGCCAGGCGCGGAAGCCAAAGCGCTCCGGCACGGAAAGCTGCCGCGCAGCGTTCTCAGACCAGGTGCAGCCTTCCGGCGCGGGGCCATGGATTTCCGGATAGCGCGGCTTTTGTCGCGGGCGCAGCGCATCATAAGCGGCAATCGTCTCTGTCTCCGCCGCACTGGAATAGGCTTCGCGATGGATCACGACGGATGGCGGCAGGCGTGGCGTGGTTTCATTGCGTGCCGCTGGCCAGCCGAGGGAAAGCCCCGCCACCGGATAAACCCCCTTGGGCAGCGCGAATAAAGGCGCCACTTTTTCGATATGGCTGCGCACATAGGAAATGGGGCAGGTGCCAAGCCCGGCCGCTTCCGCCGCCGCAATCGTGGCACCAAGTGCCAACGCCGCATCCACCGCCGTATTCAGGAAAGTGTCCATATTATTATTAGCGTGTTCGCGCCCATGGCGCGCACAGGCCGCCTGGCCGCGCCGCATATCACCGCAGAATATCAGCAGCACCGGTGCATCCTTGATCCAGGGCATGGTGCCGATCCAATCCGCGACTTTCGCGATCTTCACCGGATCGCGCGTGACGATGATGGAATATTGCTGCAGATCGGATTTGGACGGGGCCGATTGCGCCGCCGCCAAGACCGTATCCAATAGCGCGTCAGTCACCGCTTCAGCGCTGTAGCGGCGCGTCACGCGCCGATCCAACAGCGCCGCAAGGGCGGGGGGGATCGCCTCGGGCGGGGTGAAGGGGAGGGCGCCGTAGCGGGCGCGGATTAAATCTTCAGGCTTCATGGCCCCAAACTGGCACCGCGCCGCATGAAGGGAAAGCCGGGGTCAGCCCGGCACCACCCAGGCATCCGCCACCGTCACGCCCTGGCCTTCGGCATGGATGATCAGTGGATTGATTTCCGCTTCCGCCACGCCCGGATGGGCCGCGAGGCGCGATGCCGCCACCACCGCCTTCGCCAGCGCATCCAAATCGCCTTTCGGTAATCCGCGCCAGCCGGCCAAAGGCTTCAGCCCCTTCACTTCCGCGATCATGGCCCTTGCTTCTGCCTCATCCACCGGGGCGATGCGGAGCGCGGTATCTCGGTGCAATTCCGCCATGATGCCGCCAGCGCCCACCAGGATGACGGGGCCTGCCTCCGGGTCCCGGCGGAAGCCGATAATGGCTTCGGCCAAGCCCTTCACCATGGGCTGCACCAAAAAGCCCGTGAGGCGCGCGGCCGGGGCGCGGGCCGTGACGCGCGCCAGCATGGCGGTGGCTTCCGCCTTCAGCGCCGCCGCATCGGCGATATTCAGCGCAACGCCACCCACTTCCGTCTTATGCGCCAGATCGGGGGAGAGGATTTTGAGCGCGACCGGGTAGCGCAAGCCATCCGGCACGGCATCGGGCGCCTCCATCACGGCAAAGGGGCTATCCAGGCCGAAAGCCGCAAAAAGCCGCCGCGCATCAGCCTCATCCGGGTTGGTGGGGATGGTATGGCTGCTGGCTGCGGGGCTG
>JBDKIR010000349.1:0-7691 GCA_039797035.1 Pseudomonadota bacterium
GATCTACAAATCATCCTTCGACAAGGCCAATCGCACCAGTGTTTCCGCTGCGCGCGGCATTGGCATGGCGGAAGGCCTGGCCATTCTGGCTGAGGTGCGTGCGGTCACCGGCTTGCCGGTGCTGACCGATGTGCATGCGCCCGAGCAATGCGCCCCGGTGGCGGAAGCGGTGGATGTGCTGCAGATCCCGGCTTTTTTGTGCCGGCAGACGGATTTGCTGCTGGCGGCGGGTGAGACGGGCCGTGTGATCAATGTGAAAAAGGGCCAGTTCCTCGCGCCGTGGGATATGAAGAATGTCGCGGCGAAAATCGCGAGCACGGGCAATCATAATATCCTGCTCTGCGAACGTGGTGCTTCCTTCGGCTATAACACGCTGGTGTCCGATATGCGGTCTTTGCCGATCATGGCCGAGACTGGCTATCCGGTGGTGTTTGACGCGACGCATTCCGTGCAGCAGCCGGGCGGGCAGGGTACCTCCAGCGGTGGGCAGCGCGAATTCGCCCCTGTGCTGGCGCGCGCCGCCGTGGCGGTGGGCGTGGCGGCGGTGTTCATCGAAACCCATGCGGACCCGGACCATGCGCCATCCGATGGGCCGAATATGATCCCGATCAGGGAGATGCCCGCGTTGGTTGCGCGGCTGAAGGCGTTTGATCGGCTGGCGAAGGGCGGCTGATCAGGCGCTACCGCGCAAACTCATCCGGGTCATTAAGCCATCGCGCTTGATGAATTGGTGCCACAGCGCGGCAGCGACATGAAAGGCGACCAGCCCCAGCAAGGCATAGGCGGCCAATTCATGCACTTCCTTGATGCTGCGCGACAGGGCGCGATTGGCCGTGAGCGGTGAGGCAATGCTGAAGAAGCCGAATTCCAGCCCGCGCCCGCGCAGGAAATGCGCCGCCATGCCGAGCAGCGGTACCGCAGCCATCAGCGCATAAAGCCCGATATGCGCAAGCCGCGCCATGCGCTGCTGCTGGGCGGTCATGCTGGCGGGTAATGCAGGCGCTTTGCCGATCAGCCGCCAGACAAGGCGTAGCACCAGCAGAGCCACCACGATGGCCCCCACACTGTTGTGGGAGGTTTTGATCAGATCCCGCAAGGCGCCGCGCGGCATATCATCGGCGATCAGGATGGCAGCGGCGGCATAGAAGATCAGTCCTGCCATGACCCAATGGAACAGGATGGCAAGGCGGTCATAACGCGGCATGGTCCAGGGCTACCCCTTTTACGAAAGCCCGCCCAGATAACGGGCCTGATGATGCGCGATGCCTAGCATAATGCGTCCTGTCATCTTCTGATAAGGATCAAGTCGCGCCGCCCTGCTTGCGGGCGGGTGGTTCCCGGCTCAGGCCTTTTCCCGCCAGCGCTGCCAGATATTCCGCCCAGCGGCTATCCTGTTCCTCGCCCAACCGGCGGAGGTATTCCCAGGTATAAATGCCGGTGTCGTGCAGATCATCAAAATTGATGCGCAGCGCATAATGGCCCACGGGTTCCATGGTCAGGATGCCGACATGCCGGCGCCCGGCGACCAGCACTTTCTGGCCAGGCCCATGCCCTTGGACTTCCGCACTGGGACTTTCGACGCGCAAATATTCGGCCGGCAGGCTGAAGCGCGCCCCGTCAGCAAAGGCGAGTTCCAAAATCTTTTCCGCGCGGCGATAGCGGATTTCAGTGGGGGCGGCGCTCATGCGTCCAGTTTGCGCGCCTCATCGGGCAGCATGATCGGGATGCCATCACGCACCGGATAGGCAAGCCCCGCGGCATCGCTGATCAATTCGCCCTTTTCCCGATCATAGCGCAGCGGCTTTTTGGTGACTGGGCAGACCAGAATTTCCAAGAGCTTGGGGTCCAGCGCCCCGCCGGTTGGTTGCGGTTCCGTCATGGCATTACTCCATTTTCTCAGCTCAGGCGCCCGGCGGTAGGGGCATTGGCCGCAGCCCCCATGCGCAGCAAGGTAACCAGCATTGCGGCACGGTCCGGCCCTTCTGCGGCTTCCAGAAGCGCCTGCTTTTCCGGGGGATCAAAGGGGCAGACCATGGCAAGGGTGGTCACCAGCAGGGCATCCGGGGTCTGTTCCACGGCATCCCAATTGGCTTCGATGCCACGCGCCTGGAAATAAGGGCGCAACGCCGCGAGCAAACCGGCGCGGTCCAAAGGGGCATCCTCGCGCTTGGCCAAATCCGCTTCAAAGCCGGTATAATCGGCCGTGACACGGCGATACCCGCCGGCTGCCAGCGGCAATTCTGCCGCGATGCGAAACCGCGCCACCCCGGTCAGGGTAATCAGCAGTCGGCCATCATCCGTTTCACTGAAGGACGACAGGCGCCCAAGACAGCCAATACTATAAAGCGCCGGGCCGTTCTGGCTTGTGGCGCCACGGCCATCTGGTTGGACCATGCCGAACATGCGCCCATTGGCCAGCGCATCGAAGGTCATGGCCAGGTAGCGTGGCTCAAATATATTGAGCGGCAGCCGCCCACGCGGCAGCAGCAATGCCCCCGGCAAGGGAAACACCGCGATTTCGGCCGGCAACGCCGCGAAATCTGGCTGGAAAGGGGGCATGATTGCTCCGTCCGCCTCAGCGGAACAGTACGGAGGAGAGTTTGCGTCGCCCGGCGACACTTGCCTCATCGCCAAAGCCCCAGGCTTCGAAGAATTTCAGCAATTGCTTGCGTGCCGCTTCCTCATTCCAGCTGCGATCCCGCTTGATGGCTTCGATCAGCGCATCCACCGCGCCGGCGCGGTCTTCCATGGCGTTGAGCGCGACGGCCAGATCGATCCGCGCGGCATGGTCATTTGGATCCGCGGCAAGGCGCGCTTCGAATTCAGCGAGCTTTGCCTTGGCTTGCCGACCTTCGGCCGCCAGTTCCAGCGCACTGCGAATGGAAGCGATTTCCGCATGGCTGCTGAGCTTTTCCGGCACGCTTTCAATCACCTGCAGGGCCTGATCTTCCTGGCCGAGCATCATCAGGCAGCGTGCCACGCCGGCCAAGGCATCGGCATTTTCCGGTTCCTGCTGCGCGAGCGCGCCGAAAAGCTGCAACGCCGTGGTGGCATCGCCTTCATCCAGGGCTGCCTTGGCCTCACCCAAAAGATCGGCGCTCGGCATTTGCCCGCCGGCGGCCTTCAGCAAGCTTTCAATGAAGCGCTTCACTTCCGATTCCGGCAGCGCGCCTTGGAACAGATCCAGGATCTGGCCCTTCCAGAATGCCACGACCGTGGGCACGGATTGCAGCGGCAGCCCCATTTGCGTGAGCTGTTGCACCAGCCCGCGATTCTTATCGATATCGATCTTCACCAGGCGCACACGCCCGCCCGCGCCATTGACGACCTTTTCCAGCGCGGGCGTCAGCTGCTTGCAGGGGCCGCACCAGGTGGCCCAGAAATCCACCAGCACGGGCACTTCATTGGATGCTTCAACAACATCCTGCATGAAGGTCTTCTGGTCCCCATCCTTGATCACCCCGCCGCTGGCTGGGTTCTGGGGGGGGCGGTTCGGATCGAAAATCACGTCCATGGCGGCACTTCCTAGCTTTATAGCTGCATAGATGCTCCCTCTGGCGGCGGAAGCAAGTCACCCCTCGTCACAAGGCAGGTGGGGCAAGGTCCAATATATGGGTCTGGTGGCCCAATTCGGCCAGAAAGCGCACCAGATCAGCCGGTGCAAGCCCGGTGGAGGCGGTATTGGTCAGGGGATGTACCCAAAGCCGATCATACTTGGTGAGCCCCGCATCCAGCACGAAATGAATGCGCCCCGGCGGTGCATTGACCAAGCCAAAGGGCGTCACCGAGCCGGGTGTGAGGCCGAGCAAGGCCATCAATTCTTCGGCACTGCCCATGGTGACCTTGCCGACCCCCGCCTGACGCGCCAGCGCATTGACCGAGACCTGGCGGGATTCCTCAAGCGTGGCCAGCAGAAAGGGGCCATCGCCCTTGGTCGGGCGCAGAAAGAGATTCTTGGTGTGCCCGCCAGGCAGGCTGCCGCGCAGCCCCTGGCTTTCCGCCACGGTAAACACCGCCGGGTGATGGCGCGTTTCCGCGACAATGCCGGCGGCGGCGAGGCGGGCAAGCAGGCCTTCGGGGGTTTCGGGCATCAATCAAGCTTGATGTTGTTGGCGCGCACCACGCGGCCCCAGATTTCGATCTCATTATCCAACCAGCGGCGGAAGGCTTCTGGGCCCTCCACGCGGTTTTCGCCGCCAATGGCGGTGATGCGTTCGGCAATACTCGGCACGGCCATGGCGGCACGCAAATCACGCGACAACCGTTCCACCATTGCGGGTGGGGTGCCGCCTTGCACCAATACGCCCTGCCAGGTGCCGCTTTCGGCCGCCGGCCAGCCGAGTTCCTTGAATGTTGGCACATCGGGGAAATCGGGCAGGCGGCGCGGGCCGGTGACGGCGATGGGGCGCAATTGGCCCTGCTTGCAGAAGGGCGCAGTCGCCGTCGCGCCATTGATCAGCATTTGTGCTTCGCCCGACGCCGCAGCAGTGAGCGCGGCCGCACCACCGCGATAGGGCACTTGCGTCAGATCCGCGCCCCAATGCTGCGTCACCAACAGGCCGGTCAGGTGATTGCCGACACCAATCCCGGCATGGCCGACATTGACCTTGGTGGGATTGGCTTTGGCATAGGCCACCAATTCAGCCGCGTTATTCACCGGCACGGAAGGATGCACCGCCAGGATATAGGGCGCGTAGATCAGCATCGTCACCGGTGCCAGATCGCGCTTCAAGTCAAAGGGAAAGCGCGTATAGAGCGACGGCGCGGTGGCGAGGGTTGAAACATCAATGATCAGCATGGTGTGACCATCGGGCGGGGATTTCGCCACCAGATCGGCACCGATATTCCCACTCGCGCCCGTGCGGTTTTCCACCACGACATTCTGGCCGAAGGATTTGGTCAGTTCCGGCGACAGCAGGCGCGCGATGATGTCCGATGTGCCGCCTGGGGCGAAGGGCACGATGAAGCGCAAGGGCCGGTCAAGCGTTTGTGCCATGGCGGGCTGGGCAGCAAGGCTGGTAGCGGCAAGGGCGGTCCAGAGTGCTTCGCGGCGCTTCATGGGTCGTTTCTCCTGATTGTTTTAATGCGAAAGTGTTTCCGGCATTCAGCCCCGCTGGCAGGAAGCAAGGGCGGCTTGGGCGAAGCCGCGTAGCTCACTGGCGGAAATAGTAAGATCCAGCTCCAGATTACCGAGTGGGAGTGAAAGCCGTTGCGGCAGACCTTGCCTGGTTTCGGTCCGACCATTCCAGGTGGTGGTGACACTCACCGTGGATTGGCGGGCGATATCCTCTGCCCCTGCGGGCATGGCCACGCTGACGCGGAGCAGCCCTTCGGCAAAGCTGGTGCCTTCTTCGGCATTTGGTGTCCCGCCGAAGCGGATGGCGAAGCGGCGCATGATCCCCCGCCCCTCACAGCGGCGCGGATTTTCGGCGGTGCGGATCACATCCACCAAACGCTCCGCCGCCACACCAGCGCTCAGCCGCTCACGCGCAGCGGTCAGGAATTGGGTGAAGGGCGCGCGCGGTACGTCCTGCGCATAGCGCGCTTCGAGTTGTCGCATATCCCGCCGGG
The DNA here is from genome assembly GCA_039797035.1 of Pseudomonadota bacterium. Lineage (GTDB taxonomy): Bacteria > Pseudomonadota > Alphaproteobacteria > Acetobacterales > Acetobacteraceae > Neoroseomonas. The sequence continues at coordinate 5,572 of JBDKIR010000349.1, forward strand.
CTTGTTCCAGCGTGGCGGCCAGCTGCGTGTTTTCACGCTGCATATCGGCTTCCTGCTGCGTGAGCCGCGCCACCTGCGCTTCAAGTGTGGTGACTTCCTGGCGGGCCAATTCTTCCGCGCCACGATAGGCAATGACACCAACGCCCAGAAAGGTCAGGATCACGGCCAAAGCCTGGCTGAAGCGCAGCAGCAAATGAAGCCGTCGCTGGCGACGTTCGCGGCTGCGTCTGGTGCCCAAAGCCATGTCTCAATCCGGCTCAGAAATACGAGTGCTGTGAGGCATTATTCGTGACCCATCACCCCGGCTTATGCAAGCCAGAAGCCGCTGCGGCGCCTTCTTGCAGCAATGCCCAGATGCGCGGTGGGGTCAGCGGCATTTGCACCGCATCAGCCACAGCAGCATGGCCATGGCGTGCCAAGGCATCCGCCACCGCATTCACCAAGGCGGGTGTGGCGCCGATGGTGCCGAGTTCCCCAACCCCTTTCACCCCAAGCGGATTGGTGCGGCAGGGAATGGTTTGATCGAGCATGGTTGTATAGCTGGCGAGCATATCCGCACGCGGCAGCGTATAATCCATGAAGCTGGCAGTGAGTGGTTGGCCCGTGGCCGGATCATAGATGATCTGTTCACACAGCGCTTGGCCAATGCCCTGCAATGCACCGCCGACAATCTGCCCTTCCACAATCAACGGATTGACGACGCGCCCGGCATCATTGCTGGAGACATAGAACGGAATGGCGACTTCGCCCGTATCGGGGTCGATCTCCACTTCCGCGATATGGCAGCCATTGGGCCAGGTGGGACCGGAAACGCTGCTGGTGGAATCAATGAAAATGCGCTGTTCGGGCTGGCGTGCGGCAAGTTCGAACAGGCCGATGCGCTTATCCGTGCCGGCCACCTGGAAGCCACCCGCATGGTATTCCAGATCCACCGGCGCGACTTCCAAAGCATCGGCGGCCAATTCCTTGGCCTTGTCGACGGTTTTATCGGCTGCGACCTTCACGGCGGAACCAGCGGTGAACAGCGAACGTGAACCCGCGCTGCCAAAACCGCTGCCACGATCCGAATCACCCAGGACGATTTTGATATTGTCCAAGGAAACGCCGAAAACATCCACCGCGAGCTGCGCATAGGTGGTGGCAATACCCTGCCCCATGGCTTGGGTGGTGGCGTAGATTTCAATCTCCCGGTCCGCCTTCACCGCAATGGTGACGCGTTCTTCAAAGACATTGCCGCCAGTCCATTCCAGGAAGGTGGCAATGCCGCGCCCGCGCAGCTTGCCGGCCTTGGCTGATTGCGCAGCGCGCGCGGCGAAGCCCTGCCAATCCGAGGCCGATAGCGCCTGGTCCATGATGCGTTCAAAGCTGCCGCTGTCATAGCTTTGCCCCATGGCGTTCTTGTAGGGCATCTGGCTGGGCGCGATCATGTTGCGGCGACGCAATTCGGCCGGGTCCATGGCGAGCTTACGCGCGGCGGCATCCATCAATCTTTCGATGATGTAGATGGCTTCCGGCCGCCCGGCGCCGCGATAGGGGCCTGTGGGTGCCGTATTGGTCAGGACAGCGGTGAACTGAAAATCAATGGTCGTGATGTCGTAAATGCTGGTGGAAACCCAAGGCCCGATCAGCAACTGAATGGCCACACCCGCATTGCGCGTATAGCTGCCCATATTGGCCAGGGTGCGCACGCGCAACCCAAGCACCTTGCCTTGCGCATCCACGGCCAGTTGCACGCTGCTTTCCGTGTCGCGGCCATGCAGGGCGGTGAGGAAATCTTCCATCCGCTCGGCTGCCCATTTCACCGGTCGGCCGAGGCGCTTTGAGGCAAAGGCGACGACGGCATCTTCAGCGTAAAGCCCGGTTTTCATCCCGAACCCGCCGCCCACATCACCCACCAGGACCCGAACGCGGTCGGTTGGAATATCGAGCACTTCCTTGCAGAGCTGGTCCCGGAAGCCTGAGGGCATTTGCGTGCTCATGCGGATGGTGATGCGGTCCGACCCGGCATCATAATCCGCCAAGACCACGCGTGGTTCCATGGATACGGGCGCAAGCCGCTGATTGGTCAGATCCAGGGAGACGACATGGGCCGCGCCGGCAAAGGCGGCATCGGCGGCGGC
>JBDKIR010000350.1:0-4138 GCA_039797035.1 Pseudomonadota bacterium
TGTCGCGACAGTGATCCTTGAACGGCTACCCGCGACCTTGGTGTTGATGACAGCAGCGCTTTCCTTTGCCTTCTTCATCGGGTTGGTGCTTGGTGTCATCGCCGCCAAACGGGTTAATGGCTGGCAGGATACCGTCATTTCCACCCTGGGGCTGATCTTCTATGCCACCCCATCCTTCTGGTTCGGCTTGATGGCGATTGTGCTTTTTGCCGTGCAACTGCAATGGCTCCCCGCAGGGGGTTTTGAAGACGTCGCCTCAGGGCTGACTGGCTTTGCCCGCGCTGCCGATATCGCCGCTCATCTCGTGCTGCCCACCTTGACGCTTGGGCTGATTTTTTTGGCGATTTATCTCCGCATCATGCGCGCTTCGATGCTTGAGGTTTTGACCCTTGATTTCGTGCGCACCGCACGGGCCAAGGGCCTCGATGAAACCCGTGTGATGATCCGCCACGTCTTGCGCAATGCCATGTTGCCCATGGTGACCCTTATTGGCTTGCAGGCAGGTACCATGCTGGGTGGATCGGTCGTGGTGGAAAGCGTGTTCTCTCTCCCCGGCCTTGGTCGATTGGCCTATGAAGCCGTGGTGCAACGGGATCTGAATACGCTGCTTGGCATCGTCTTCATTTCCGCCCTGCTGGTCATTCTGGTGAATTTCCTGGTCGATCTTCTCTATGCGCGGCTCGACCCCAGGATCGGCACCGGGGGGGCTTCCTGATGCCCGCCTTCAAGCGTTTCCTGCTTGCCTATCTGCGCAATCCCGCTGCCAGCTTCGGCCTTGTGCTGCTGATCGCCATTATCATGATGGCGCTTACCGCCGATTGGGTTTTCCCGCGTGATCCCTTGGCACTGGCCGGACGCCCCTTGCAATGGCCCGGCGCCAATGATCGCTTTCCGCTCGGGACCGATAATTCTGGCCGAGACATTGCCGCGCAGATCTTCCATGGCGCGCGGGTTTCCTTGCTGATTGGCCTGGTCGCAACCTCCATCGCGGTCACCATTGGCATCATCATTGGCGCTTTTGCCGGATATTATGGCGGCACCATTGATAATATCCTGATGCGCCTGACCGAGGCATTTCAAACCCTGCCCAATTTCCTGCTCTTGCTGGTGCTGGTTTCGATCTTCGGTTCTGAATTACCAACGGTCGTGATTGCAATCGGTGTGGTTTCCTGGCCAGCAACGGCCCGCTTGACCCGTGCCGAATTTCTGACCCTGCGCAACCGCGAATTTGTTCAGGCTTGCCGTGGGCTTGGCATGGGCGATGGGCAAATCATTTTCCGTGAAATCCTGCCGAATGCGCTACCGCCTGTGATTGTCTATGCCAGTGTCGTCATGGCTGTGGCCATCCTGCTGGAAAGCGCGCTGGCTTTTTTGCGCCTATCGGATCCCAATGTGGCGTCTTGGGGTAACCTGATCGGGCTCGGGCGCGATGTGCTTCGTGTACAATGGTATGTTTCCGCCATTCCTGGCCTCGCTATTCTATTCACCGTGCTGGCTGTTTCCTTGGTGGGCCAAGGGCTGAATGATGCGCTGAACCCCAGGCTGAAAAGCCGATGAGCACTGTCCTATCGCTGCAAGGGCTGACTGTTGCCTTACCCCGCGGCGCGGATCGGCCAGAGGCGCTGCGTGATGTTTCACTTGATCTGAAAGCGGGTGAAATCCTCTGCGTGGTTGGTGAAAGCGGTTCCGGTAAATCCATGACGGCAAGCGCGGTGATGCGATTACTGCCGCCCAATGTCACCATTACCGGCGGGTCCATTTCCTTCGAAGGGCAGGATTTGGCGCGCGCTGATGAAGCCACCATGCGCGCATTGCGCGGATCGCGCATTGCCATGGTCTTCCAGGAACCGATGACAGCGCTCAACCCGCTGCGCAGCATCGGGGATCAGATTGGCGAAACATTTCGCATCCATACTTCCCTCACCAATGCCGAAATTGAGGAGCGGGTCCTGGCATTACTATCGGAAGTGCGCATTCCGGATCCAGCCCGTGCGGCACGTGCCTTTCCACATGAACTTTCCGGCGGGCAACGCCAACGCGCCATGATTGCCATGGCATTGGCGCTCGACCCCGTGGTGCTGATTGCTGATGAGCCGACAACGGCGCTTGATGTCACGACCCAGGCACAAATCCTGACACTGATCCGCGACCTGCAACGGCGTAAGGGTACGGCCGTTCTCTTTATCACCCATGATTTCGGCGTCGTGGCGGAAATCGCTGATCGGGTTGCCGTGATGCAGCATGGGCTGGTGGTGGAACAAGGCCTCGCGGCGGATGTGCTGCACAAGCCGCAGCACAGCTACACCAAAGCACTGATCGCGGCCGTGCCACCACTCAAGGCACCGCCGCCGCGCGCCATTTCAACGGATTCCATTCTTGTCCTGGAAGGCGTCAACAAAACCTACCGCACCGGCGGGCTCCTGCGACGCAATCGGCGTGAAACGCATGCGGTGCGCGACGTGACACTTGCGCTCCCCAAGGGTGGCACCCTGGGGGTGGTGGGGGAATCCGGCTCTGGCAAGTCAACGCTCGCCCGCTGCATTATGCGCTTGATCCAGCCCGATAGCGGTAGGATGCGCCTTGGGAACACGGATCTTCTGAGCCTCTCGAAACAGGCGTCACGCCAGGCGGCGCGGCGCATTCAAATGGTTTTTCAAGACCCCTATGCGTCCCTGAATCCGCGCCGGCGCGCTGGCGAATTGGTCGCGCAAGGCCCCATGATTCATGGCGTACCGCGCGCGCAAGCCCTGGCGCAGGCACGCAAATTATTTAGTCTGGTTGGGCTTGATCCAGCAGCAATGGAACGCTTTCCGCATGAATTTTCCGGAGGGCAACGTCAGCGCATTGGTTTGGCGCGCGCCTTGGCGCTGGAACCCGAAATATTGGTGGCCGATGAACCCGTCTCAGCGCTGGATGTCTCCGTCCAGGCTCAGGTGCTGCACTTATTGGCGGAATTGCGTGAACGCCTGGGGCTTTCACTGGTTTTCATCACGCATGATCTGCGCGTGGCGGCACAGGTCTGCGATCTGGTCGCCGTGATGAAGGATGGCGTTGTCGTTGAACACGGCCCCATTGCCGAGGTGTTTGAAACGCCGCGCCATGCCTACACAAAGGCGCTGCTCAATTCCGTCCCCGGGCGCAGTTTTGGCTTGGCTACCCCGGACATCCCCGGCACATCTTGAAGCCACAGCCTAGCGCAGGATGGAACGCGCCAGGGCCGCGCATTCAAGCCTCGGGCTTCTGCCGCGTGCGCAGCATGACGACCCCCATAATCAAGGCAGGCAGCCCAGCGACAGCGAAGCCAAGCCCATAACTGCCCGTCAACGCCAGCAGCGCGGCATAAATCACTGGCAACAAAAACGCGCCGATCTGGCCGAAAGATAGCACCCCACCAGTGGAAGCAGCCCGCGTGCCCGGTGGCGCCAAACGGGCGGCTTCGGATAACAACACGCCGTGCCAGGACATCGCTGTCAGGCTCATGCCGGTTGCAATCGCCCCGATCATCCAGGGCGACCACGCCGTCTGATAGAAAGCCATGGCCGCCGCGCTGGCAGCCATACCAAGCGAAAGCCCTGCCATCACCTTGCGCGGCGCAACCCGACCACTGCTCAGCCAGCCCCAGAAAATGCGCCCTGGCACAGCAACGGTCATGGCGACGGAAAACATTATGCCAGCCGTCGTCAGATCATAATCGAGCGATGTCAGATAAACGACATAATAGCTGGTAAAGACCGTCTGCGCCCCGTTGAAGGCAAAGCAGGCAAAAGACAGATCGCGCAGCGCCTTGATTTTCAGGACCGAGGTCAGCGTGGTGCGAAAATCAGAAAGGCGAAAGCTGCGGCTTGGGATCCGGTCTGAGTCAAATTCCGCGCGCCAAGGCTGCAGAAACAGCGCAAAGACGAAGCAAGCAAATGCGCCAATCAGGAGGGTAGCGCGCCATCCCGCAAGGTCAGTCAAGTAAGGTCCGAGTAGCCCAGCCAGCAATAGACCAGCCGGCACGGCCGTTTGCTTGATGGAAAACACCAAAGGCGCCTGCTTGGGCGGTGAATAACGCCCAAGCAGATGCGAACTCGCCGGTGTCGACATCGCGGCGCCGCCACCGCCGATAATGGCCGAGAGCAAAAACAGCATCAGTGGC
>JBDKIR010000351.1:0-7452 GCA_039797035.1 Pseudomonadota bacterium
ATGCCCGCCTCAGTCAATCGGTCCAGCGCGTGATCCAAAAGGCTGCGCCCGGCAAGCGGCAAAAGGGGCTTGGGTTGGGTGGCCGAAAGCGGGCGCATGCGTGTGCCAAGCCCAGCAGCAAGGACCATGGCGCGAGAGAGATTGATCATCGAGGCTTCCTATCTGCGGATCGCATGCCGGGGCCTGCGCAAGGACAAGGCGCTGACAGGGGCTGATCACGCATGGGGTGAAGGCGCGGCAAGCGCCGCTGGATTGCGGCGAAGTTCAGGCGGCAAGACATCGCGCAGCCAAAGGGCGAGCGGTGCGGTGGCCGGGTGTTCAAGCGATTGCGCCAACAGTCGCCAACAACGTGGCCCATGCACCAGATAACGCGGCTTATTGTCGCGCAACGCCAGCCTGACCCAAAGCGCCGCCACCCGCAAATGTCGCTGCGCGCCAAACACCGCCATGGCGGCTTCCATTTCCGCACGCGAGAGATCGCGGCGCGCGGCAAGATAGCGCGTGATGGCGGCCGCACGAATATCAGCCGCGACATCGCGGCGCGCATCTTCCGTAAGGGAGACAAGATCATAGGCCGGGTGCCCAAGCCCGGCATCCTGAAAATCCAAAAGCCCCGTGCGCTTGGCCCCGGCGCGATCGGCCAATTGCATCAGATTGGCGGGGAAGTAATCGCGGTGCACGAAACCGCGCCGTGCGGCGAATGGCGCCAGCATGGCGCCAAGCGCGCTCGCAAGAGCAACACGGTGCGCGTCAGAGGCAGGCTGGCCCATGGCGGCGGGCCACCACCAATCGAGAAACGTGGCGGCGGTGGCCTTGGCCATGGCCGCGCCATCCCAGGCCGGCAAATCCGGTGGCGGTGCCGCTTCATGCAGGGCGGCGAGTGTTTCCGCCGCTTCCAGATAAAGCGGCTTGGCCTCCGCCCCGCCATCCAGCAGGGCGGCATGGGTCGCATCGCCGAAATCCTCGATCAGCACCAAGCCGGCCTCGGGCGCGGCGGCGATGATCTCAGGCGCGGAAAGCCCAATGCCGCGAATATGCCGCGCCAGGGTGATGAAGGGCAGCGGGTTTTCCGGTGGTGGCGCTTCCATCAGCAGGGCAGGGCGTGGCCCGCCGAGCAGCCGCGTATAGCGCCGGGCGGACGCGTCAGAGGGCAAGGGCTGCGCCCGCGCCGCGCCAAACCCCGCCGCCTGCAGGAAATCCGTCATTTGGGTCATGCCAGCAGCCCTGCCCGTTTTGCGTCCCAGCCAGTGATCGTCACCTGCCGGGCCTCCTCGGTCATGCCTGGCGCGAGGCGGATGGTGAGTGCGTCAGCCGGGGCCAGGGCGCCCAGCCGTTCGGGCCATTCGACCAGCACAATGCCTTCCCGCGCTTCATCCCAGCCGAGTTCCATGAGGCCGGCCGGGCCGGAAAGGCGATAGAGATCAAAATGATGCGCGGTTCCCTGCGGCAGGTCATAGCTTTGCACCAGGGTAAAGGTGGGGCTTGGCACTTCCAGGGTCGGGTCGCCCGCCGCGGCGCGCAGCAGGGCGCGGGCGAATTCGCTTTTCCCGGCGCCCAGCGGGCCTTCCAGCAGCACGGCGTCACCGGGGCGCAGAACAGCCGCCAAGCGGCCGGCCAGCGCCCGTGTGGCTGCCAGATCGGGCAAATTCCAGGTCATCGCCACCTGTTTCTCATCGCCCATTTGCGCCACCGCTTTGATCCCTTCGCGGTTCCGTCTATCACGCCCCCCTGGATTCGGGGGAGTGCCCATGCCGACCGAGATTGAAACCGATGTCGCGATCATTGGCGCGGGGCCTGTGGGCCTTTTCGCGGTGTTTGAATGCGGCATGTTGCGCATGAAATCCGTGGTGATCGATGCGCTGGAAAGCCTGGGCGGGCAATGCACCGCGCTTTATCCGGAAAAGCCGATTTTCGATATTCCGGCCCATCCGCAAATCGCCGGCGCGGATCTGATTGCCAGGCTGGAAGAACAGGCCGCGCCCTTTGCGCCGCAATACCTGTTCGGCCGCCGGGTGGAGAGTTTGCAGCAAACCGCCGATGGTCTGGTGCTCGGTACCTCGGCTGGGGATGTCATTCGCGCCAAGGCGGTGATCGTGGCGGCCGGTGCTGGGGCTTTCGGCCCCAATCGCCCACCGCTGGAAGGCTTGGCGGCGTATGAGGCCACCGGTGGCGTGCGCTACATGGTGGCCAAGCGTGAAGAGTTTCGTGGCAAGCGCGTAGTGATTGCGGGCGGCGGCGATTCGGCGGTGGATTGGGCGCTATCGCTCAAGGATATCGCGGCCAAGGTCACGGTGGTGCATCGGCGCCCCAAATTCCGCGCCGCGCCGGAAACCGCCGCGCAATTGGAAGCGGCCGCCGCGCGTGGCGAAGTGGAAATGGCCATCCCCTATCAATTGCACGGCCTCAAGGGCGATGGCGCGCGGCTGGAAGCGGTGGTGCTGGCGACCCTGCAAGGCGAAACCCGCGATGTGCCGGCGGATCATTTGCTGGCGTTTTTCGGGCTTTCCATGGAACTCGGCCCGATTGCGCAGTGGGGCCTTGGCCTTGAACGCAGCCACATCAGCGTCACACCCGCGACGCTTGAAACCAGCATCCCGGGTGTTTACGCCATTGGCGATATTGCGACCTATCCCGGCAAGCTGAAGCTCATTCTGCAAGGCTTTTCGGAAGCGGCCATGGCGGCGCATGCGATCCATCCGCGGGTTTTCCCGGATCAGGCGCTGCATTTCGAATATTCCACCAGCAAAGGTGTGCCCGCTTCAGCCTGATGATGCTGGTCTTGATTATACCCCGTCCTTTTTCCCATCTGGTACCAAGATGCTGAAACTGATCCGCGCCCTGGCTGTCTTGCTGATTTTCGTCCTGGGCGGCGTATGGGCGCTCGCCTGGTATCTGCGTGCGCCGGGTGAGGCGGTAAGTGATGCATTCCTCCGCCAATTGGCCCAATTCGGCGGTGCGGAAATGCCGGCGCCATCGGTGGGGGGCGTGCAATTGCCGCAAGGTCTTTCCCTCGGCGGTGCCTTCAGCCTGACAGATCACACCGGCCGCCGCGTGACCGAGGCTGATTTCACCCGCAAACTCGGGCTGATTTATTTCGGCTTCACCTATTGCCCGGATGTCTGCCCGACGGAGCTCGGCATCATGGCTTCGGCGCTTGATCTGCTGGGGCCGGATGCCGCGCGGGTTATGCCGGTACTGATCACCATCGATCCCGCCCGCGATACCCAGGCGGCGCTGGCGGATTACGTGGCGCGTTTCCATCCGGCGTTGATCGGTTTGACCGGTACGGATGAGGAAATTGCCCAGGCGGCGCGCGCCTTTCGCGTGTATTACCGGAAAGTCCAGCCGCCTAACGCCAGCGATTACGTGATGGACCATTCATCCTTCATCTATCTGGTGGGCCCTGATGGCCGGGTGCGCCAGCTTTTCCGACCCAATATGGCGCCTGAGGCAATCGCGGCTGCCATTCGCGGACAATTGCGCAGCCTTTGAGGCTGCATGCCTGCCTGGCCTTGCAGGAGTATTGCTTTACATTTCGCAAAGACATGAATTATCAGATAAGTGTCTTTGCGTAAGGATTGCCTGATGGAACAGGATAGTGTGGAGGTTGAAGGCGGCGCTTCGCGTGGGGCGGCCACGGCGCCACGCCATACACGGCGACTTTCGGATAAGCTTCTGATCGCTTTTCATCACGCCTGCGACCAATCCGATTTTGACGTCGCCAATGATCTATTGGTCATTCTGGAAAAAATGCTGCGCCGCCCATTGGCTGGTACGGATGCCAATCGCCGCAAGAGCATGGAAAACCTTGTGGCCGCGCATGAGCGCTTATGGATGCTGCGCCACCCCGAAGCCCGCGAAAGCTAGGTGCAGGAAAGCGGCTTTGCGGCGGCCGTCAAAATCGACCAAGGCCCCAGGCGGCCCTATCAGCTTGCGGTAAGCGCCGCAGCATCGCGCAATAGGGCCTCAGTGGCTGGGGTGAAGCTGCCATCCGTTTCATGCAGTACCAGGCCGGGCCAGATATGCGCGGGGCCACGCCCACCCTTGCGGGCATTGAGCAGGATGCGTTTGGCTTCAACGCCCGTGCGCGGCCAAAGCGGCAGCAAGTTCACATCGCCAAAGCCCGCTTCCTGCAGCGCCGCCGCGGCGGCCGCGAAACGCGCAGCCGGCAGGATCAGGGTCAATCGGCCACGTGGCTGAATGGCGGCCCCTAAAAACTGCACCCAGCCCATCAACTCGGTCCCTGCCTCATGGGTGGCCGCCCGGCGAATGGCACCGGGCGGCGGGGTGCCTGCCGGCCAATAAGGCGGATTGGCGAAGCCATGCGCCACCGGGCCCAGGCGGCGCGCCAGCGCCAGATCCGCGACATCGCCGGCCACAATTTCTGCCGTCAGCCCGGCATGCGCGGCATTGTCACGCGCCAGCGTGACCATTTCGGCTTCTTTCTCCACCGCGGTAATGGTCAGGCCCGGCACACGCGCCGCAAGGCAGAGAAACCCTGCACCGCTGCCACACCCCGCTTCCAAGACGCGATCACCCGGTTTGGCGGCCACAAAGGCCGCCAGCAGCACCGCATCCAGCCCAGCCCTGAAGCCCTGCCTGGGCTGGCGCAAGCGCACGCGCCCATTCAGCAATGTGTCTTCGGTAAAGGCGGCTTCGTTCATGCGTGATCTTCCCCGGCCTCACGCAGAATGGCGCGGGCGCGGCTGGCATCTTCATCAGCAACGGCAAGGCGCCGTGGAAAAGCGCCGATCTGGCCTTCAATGGCGCTGATATGCTGGTCCAGCAAGACGGTTTCGATGCCCGCATCCCGCAGCAAGGCCTGCAGGAAGCCAAGCCTGATCGGGTCATTGCTGGTCAGCAGCACGCGCATTGGGGGACATCCTTCGGCTTGGCTTCGCTTGCCGCTCTGGCATGGGGCGCTTATGGTGCGCGGCACAGTGGAAGGTGAGCAAGAGTGGACCTAGCGCCTGCGCAAATCTCTGGTCAGGACCAAGGGCGGGGGGAAGATGCCCTGACCGCGCTGACCGCGCTTGTTCAGGCGGATCTTGAAGCCTGCAATCGCCTGATTGTGGAACGGATGCAAAGCCCCGTGGCCTTGATCCCGCAATTGGCAGCGCATCTTGTTGCTGCCGGCGGTAAGCGACTGCGGCCTTTGCTGACCTTGGCGGCTGCCAAATTATGCGGCTACCAGGGTGATCGGCATGTCTCACTCGCGGCCTGTGTTGAATTCATCCATACGGCCACCTTGCTGCATGATGATGTGGTTGATGAAAGCGCGCTCCGGCGTGGCCAGGCCAGCGCCAATGCGCTGTTTGGCAATAAGGCATCCGTGCTGGTCGGCGATTTCCTCTTTGCCCGCGCCTTCCAATTGATGGTGGCGGATGGTTCGCTGGAAGTGCTGCGCATCCTGTCCACCGCTGCGGCGACGATTGCCGAAGGCGAAGTGCTGCAATTGATGACGCAGAATGATACCGCGACCACGGAAGACCAGTATCTGGCGGTGATTGAAGGCAAGACCGCGGCACTTTTCGCGGCCGCCACTGAAGTGGGCGCGGTGATTGCGGATCGGCCCCGCGCCGAACAGACGGCGCTGTGTGACTATGGCGGTGCGCTGGGTATCGCCTTCCAATTGGTGGATGACGCGCTGGATTACGCTGCGGATCAGGCCGCGCTTGGCAAGACGGTTGGCGATGATTTCCGCGAAGGCAAAATCACGCTGCCTGTCTTGCTCGCCTTCACGCGCGGTTCTGAGGAGGAACGCGGCTTTTGGCGCCGTGTGCTGGAAGAAGGCGACCAACAGGACGCTGATCTGGCAACCGCCATGGCGCTGATGACGAAATACGATACCATCGCGGAAACTATCGCTCGCGCGCGGCATTATGGCGAAAAGGCGATCGCCGCCCTTGGCGTTTTCCCCGATAGTACGGAACGGCGCGCCCTTGCCGAAGTGGTGCGTTTTTGCATCGACCGCGCCCGGTAATCAGCCCAGCGCTATTTGGCGCGGGGCAGCAAGGCCAGCGCCACCAGGGCGAGCAGAAGGCTCGCCACCCACCAAGCCTGCCATAGGCCGAAAGACAGCATGCCCGTGACGGCAGCGGAGGCGAGCATGCCAGCGCCCACGGCGGGCGCGCTGCTCCGCGCTGCCGCGACACCCAGGGCAAAGACCAAGGCCGCACCCAGCAGCGCGCCAATGCCGCCCAATTCCAGCCAAAGCTGCAAGGCGCCGTTATGGGGATGGAGCGGCATAAGCTCCACATGCGGAAGGGCGAGGAAATCGCGCTGGGCGGGCGCGGTAATATTCAGCCGATCCAGCACCGCCGCATCGGGCTGCGCGCGCCCGCCGGGCACGGCGCGACTGGCTTCCAGCCCCCAGCCCATCAATGGCTTTTCGGCAATACGCGTTGCGGCAAAATCCCAGATCACCAGCCGATGCACCGCCGATGCCGGCAGACCGGCTGAGGGGATTTTGGGGATCAGCCCGACCAGCAGCGGCATGGCCAGAATGGCCAAAGCCACCGCCACCCCAACCAGCCTGGGCACCAGGCGCGGCGCGGCAAGGCTGAGCAGCGCCGCCGCCAACCCGGCAATCGTCGCCAGCCGCGCGGTTTCCCCCGGCAGGGTGATCAGCACGGCAGCGCCCAGTACCAGCAAGGCGGCGCGGCCCAACCAGGGCCAAGGCAGGGCAAAACCCAAAGGCAGCAGCAGCGCCATGAGCGATGCCGCCGGCTTCAAGCCAAACATCAGCGCTTCCGGCACTTCCTTCAGCCCGCGTACGGCAGCGCGCAGCGCATTGCCGCTTTGCCAATCGGCCAAAGCCGCAAGCAAACCAAGCACCAGCCCAAGGCCGATCCAGGGCATCAACCGCGCCCCTTGCGCCGCCCCCGCCGCGCCATGGGCCAGCAATATCATCGCGGCCAAAGTGACCGCTTGTTGCGCTGTGCGTGCGGGCTCCGGCGCCCATAATGTCGATAAGGCCCCCCAGGCGCAGAGCAGCAGGCCGAGCCACAAAACAGCGCCTTGCGGCGCGCGTGGCCGCCAGCCTTCCCGCCAGCCAAGCCCGAGCGTAATGGCCATCGGGATCAGCGCCAGCGGCGCCATGGCCTTGGATTGCAGCACCGCCACAAAAGGCGCAGTGAGCAAGGCGATGGCGAGTGGCAGGCCGGGGTTCGACATGCCAAATGGATTAGGCCAGATCGACCGCCGGTGGAACCACGCCCCCAAAACCAGCGCCGCCGCGTCACATTTTCTCACGCGCTGTAACGGACGAAAGCGGTAATGATCACTACATAGTCGGGGCAGGAGGCGCCGCCATTGCTCTCAACCATCCCCGTTTTTGATCTCCGGCAGGAAGCCGCCCCGGCCTTGGCCGCCTTGCGTGCTGCGCCAGATCGCGCGGAAGCACTCTGGCGCGGCGCGCGGGCGCGCTACACCGCGCCGGGCCTCGCCTTG
>JBDKIR010000352.1:0-2900 GCA_039797035.1 Pseudomonadota bacterium
CCAGGCATTGTGAAACTTCGCTCCCAAACCGCGCTACGCGCGGCGGAGTAAAGGCGCCGGGCGCAGGTTCACGCCTGCGCCCATTCTTCCCTATCCTGCCAGCACATAGCCGTAAGCCTTGTTGCTGCGATTACCGCCAGCGGCCGCATATTGCGTCTTCACACGCGCCACGCCATCACCTTCAAGCCCTGCGCGGCGTTGATCATAGCGATACATTTTCGCCGAATTACCACCAAAAATCGCGGTCTTCACTGGTCCATCCGCCGGTCCAAGCGACGCAAATCCATGGCGGCGCTGCATGTCTTCCGGAATCTCAAGCCGCCGCAGCGCTTCAATCTGCCATTGCGGCGAACCGGTCCAGATCGCATCTGTACCCCAAACGACATGATCCGCACCAAGGCCGCGAATGAGTGTGCCCATCAGCGCCGCGCAAAGCCCGGGTTCAATCACCGTGGTCTGCGCGAAGATCTGGCCAAGATCACCATAGACGTTCGTCACACCATATTTCGCCGGAATCTCTGCCAGATCCGTGGTCCAATCCACACGGCCGGTGCGCGCGAATTGCTCCACGCCCATGCCGGCACCACCGCCGCCGGTCCAGCGATAGGCAGAATGGTAGATGACGAAATTCATCTGCGGCCAATCCTTCGCCGCCCTGCCCACATCGTCAACGCCAGCGAAGGGCAGCAGATGCGGGAATTGCTGCGTCACCTGCTGTGGGAAAAGCCCCTTATGCACGCAGACAGTATTGATCCCAGCCTTCAGCAAGCGCTCATAGAAGGGATAGAGCAGCTTTTCATCATCCATCCGCCAAGGATGACGCGCCAATTGCTTATTGGTGTTATCGCCAATGGTATAGCCTTTGAAGCTATCGGGCTTGAGTTGTTCGATACTCCGCTCCACCTCATCCATCCAGCCCGGCTGGCCTGGCGTGAAAATCGCATGGGACAAGACGCGCTTGGTGCCGGCGGCATCATTCACACGCTTGCGTGCATCGAATTTCATGTCATTGGTCAGGAACCAGTCAATCGGTTCTTCAGAAGGCGCGCCACTGATCAGCGCGACCTTGGTATCCGAATCAAGAAACACTTCCTTGAACCAGCTTGCTTCCATCAAATCCTGAATCGTCTGTTCCTTGCCGATCAGATCAGGATTCCATCCCGCCTGCCCCACCGCGCGCCGGGCATTCACAAAGGTCATGATACGCGTATCGGGGCGCAGGAAATGCGTATGCACATCCATGATGAACTGGTCCTTCAACGCCGCCGCACGCGCTGCCGCCGCATCCGGCTGCTGCGCCTCGGCCCTGCTCACCGCATAAAGCGGTCCATGGACTTCATTCATGGCGAGGAAGGCGGCTGCCATGCCGGAAGCGGTTTGCAGAAAGCGCCGCCGCCCCAGGCCCTGCTTACCGCCGATTTCATCGGCCATTTCCTTGATACGCGCTTCAACCGCCTTTTGTTTTTCGGTCTGCGGCATGGGCCAGAATTCGTCGGATGACACCACCTGCGTCGGGATGGGAGAGGGAAACATCACCTCATCCGCCGACTGCAATTGCTTCAGATCATCATCGGTCAGAAAGCCACCCATATTCCGTCTCCTGGCTTTGGGGAGCGCTTAGTCTTCTTCAGGCAGGCACCAGAAAGCAAGAAAAACCATCAGTGGGAAAAGCCGCTTGCCATGCCCATCGGGTCAATCCTAAGGACAGCACAAGCGCTCACTCAGGAGGACACCATGATCTCTCGCCGTCACCTTGCCCTGCTTGCCGCCCCTGCGCTTCTGCCCGGCATCGCGCGCGCGCAGGATGCGTGGCCAAGCCGCCCGGTCACGCTGGTGGTACCTTGGGCCGCAGGCGGGTCCACCGATGCTGTCGCGCGCATTCTGGCGCAAAAGCTTTCCAGCGATACGGGCCGCAGTTTTGTGGTGGATAATCGCACCGGCGCCAATGGCACGATCGGCTTTAATAGCGTCGCCCGCGCGCGGCCTGATGGCTATACCATGCTGGTCAGCACCGTCAGCACCTATGCCATGGCGCCGCATCTGATGCCGCTGCCCTATGACAATGAAAAGGATTTTGTCGGTATCGGGCTGATTGCCTCCATGCCGATCATCATGGTGGTCAATCCCAGCTTCCCCGCGCGCACGCTTGCGGAATATGTGGAAATCGCGCGCCGGCCGAACAGCAACCTGACCTATGCGAATTCCGGCACGGGGTCTTCGACGCATCTCGCGACTGAATTGTTCCTGCAGGAAGCTCGGCTCACCATTCAGGATGTCGGCTATCGCGGCGGCGCTCCGGCGGTTCAGGCAGTGCTCGCCAATGAAACGCCGATGGTTTTCCAGGCGGCGTCGGGCATTTTGCCGCATATCCGGTCCGGCGCCCTGCGCGCCCTTGCGGTGGCGACCAAGGAAAGAAGCCCCCTCACGCCGGAAATCCCCACCTTCGTCGAACAAGGCTTTCCGGGTGTGGAGGTGGTGGAACATATCGCCCTGCAAGCACCAACCGGCGTACCTGCCGAAATCCTGGCGCGCATGCATGCGCTGACCAAAGCCGCAATGGAAGCGCCCGATACGCGCGAACGCCTAAGCACACTTGCCGTGGTGCCAACTATTGGCAGTACTGCGGAATGGCCGGCCTATTTCGCGGCGGAAAACGCCAAATGGCGCAACATGATCCAGGCGCGCAATATCAAGCTGCAATAGGAATGGATTAGGCCGAGGCCGGCTTGCCAATGCCAGCCGCGCCTGGCCGCCCGTAAAGATGCATCGCGCGCCTTTCAAAGGCGCGCACCATCAGCCGCACCGCTTCATTAAAGACAACACCAATCGCCACTTGCAGAATGCGGCTGCGGAATTCGAAATCCACGAAGAAATCCACCTCTGTCCCACCCGCCACCGGC
>JBDKIR010000353.1:0-4108 GCA_039797035.1 Pseudomonadota bacterium
TTCTTTCCAGGCCTGATCGAAGATCTGCAACAGCAGGGATTTTTCGATCTGGCGCATGATATCGGGGCCAACATTGGCCGCGCGTGAGGCATAGGCTTGCGCGGCAGCCTGGTTCAACCGGTCGCGCACCGCGTCATCATCAATGCCTTCTTCCCGCGCCCAGGCCGCCACCGGCAAATCAAGGTTCAGGATGTCGCGCACATCGCGTTCCAGCCGTTCCAGATCCCATTGTTCTGGATAGGCGTTCTCGGGAATGGACCGCGCCACGATATCGGCGATGGTTTCCTCACGCATTTCAACGATGGTTTCAGCCACTTCATTGGCCATCATGAAGGCGCGGCGCTGGGCATAGACTTCCCGGCGCTGGTCATTCATCACATCATCGTATTTCAGCAGGTTTTTGCGCATGTCGAAGTTGCGCGCCTCAACCTTTTTCTGGGCCCGTTCCAGCGCCTTGTTGATCCAGGGATGCACAATCGCTTCCCCATCCTTCAGGCCGAGCTTCTGCAACATGCCGCCCATGCGGTCAGACCCGAAAATGCGCATCAGATCATCTTCCAGGGACAGGAAGAAACGAGATGCACCCGGGTCGCCCTGGCGGCCAGAACGGCCGCGCAGCTGGTTATCAATACGGCGGCTTTCATGGCGTTCCGTGCCAATCACGAAAAGCCCGCCCGCTTCGCGTACGATGGGGCGCGCGGCATCCACCTCGGTCTTGTGGCGCGCCAGCGCGGTTTCAAACGCCTCACCCTCACTGGCATTGGCTTCCTGCCGTGCCAGCATTTCAAGATTGCCGCCCAGCTGAATATCCGTGCCGCGGCCCGCCATATTCGTGGCGATGGTCACCGCCCCGGCGCGCCCGGCCTGCGCCACAATCTGCGCTTCCTGTTCATGGTAGCGCGCATTCAGCACCTGGTGCGGAATGTTCTTTTTCTTGAGCAGCGCCGACAGATGTTCGGATTTCTCAATGCTGGTGGTGCCCACCAGGCAGGGCTGGCCGCGCCCGCGGGCTTCCTCGATCAATTTCGCGACCGCTTCATATTTTTCGGCGGAACTGCGATAGACCTCATCATCCTGATCGATGCGCGCCACCGGGACATTGGTCGGGATTTCCACCACATCCAGCTTATAGATTTCGGCGAATTCATCCGCTTCCGTCGCCGCCGTGCCGGTCATGCCAGCCAGCTTCGGATAAAGGCGGAAGTAATTCTGGAATGTGATCGAAGCCAGGGTCTGATTTTCCGGCTGGACCGTCACATGTTCCTTGGCTTCCAGCGCCTGATGCAACCCATCCGAATAACGCCGGCCTTCCATCATGCGGCCGGTGAATTCGTCAATGATCACGATCTTGTCCTGCCGGACGATGTATTCAACATCACGCGTGAATAGCGTATGCGCGCGCAGGGCCTGGTTCACGTGATGGACCAACGAGACATTCTCAATGTCGTACATATTGCCTTCGGTCAGCATCCCGTGCTGCCGCAGCAATTCTTCCACCTTTTCGCCGCCCAATTCGGTCAGGCTGACGGTGCGCTGCTTTTCATCCTTTTCAAAAGTCGCCGTATCGGTGACCAATTCCTTCACCACCTCATCCGCGCGGCGATAGAGATCGGAAATGTCATCCGTTGGCCCGCTGATAATCAGCGGCGTACGCGCCTCATCAACCAGAATACTGTCGACTTCATCGACAATGGCATAGGCGAAATCGCGCTGGACCATATCTTCCAGCCGATACTTCATATTGTCGCGCAGATAATCGAAGCCGTATTCATTATTGGTGCCGTAGGTGACATCAGCACGATAGGCAGCCTGGCGCTGTTCATCCGTCAGCCCATGCACAATCACGCCAACACTCAGCCCCAGGAAGCGATAGATGCGCCCCATCCATTCGGAATCGCGCTGTGCCAGATAATCATTCACGGTGACGACATGCACGCCCTTGGCGGGCAGCGCATTCAGGTAAACCGGCAGGGTTGCCACCAGCGTCTTGCCTTCGCCGGTTTTCATTTCGGCGATCTTGCCTTCATGCAGCACCATGCCGCCGATCAACTGCACATCGAAATGCCTGAGGCCCAGCACGCGGCGCGATGCTTCGCGCACGGTCGCGAAAGCTTCCGGCAGCAGCGCGTCCAGGGTTTCCCCCTTGGCCAGCCTTTCGCGGAACAGCGCCGTCTGCCCGGCCAAGGCTTCATCGGACAGGGCCTGCATACGGGCCTCAAGCGCGTTAATCGCCGGCACACGGGCCTGATAACGCTTGAGAGCACGGTCATTGGAGGTGCCGAAAATGGCGGCAGCGAGGCGGGCAAACATCTCAGGTATCACTCTCCGGCGGGCGGGCGCCCGTTCCAGCATCAAGCGGCGCCGGGGTGCCTTGGGCATGTTTCGGATCGGCTTCAGAGATAGGCGGGCAGGGGGGGCAGGTCAACGCCGCCGCCTTGTAGGAAAAGGCCGCTTCGGCCATGTTCCCGGCCCATAGCTGACAGAGACCTTCCCCATGCGCCATCCGCGCGGCCGCGCCGCAACCACCCCCCTTCGCGCCCTGCTGGTGCTGCTGGCTGGGGTCACGTTCACCGGCCCGGCCCTGGCACAGCCCAGCCCGGCCGCCCCCCCAACCCCACCTGGCGATCCGGTGGTGGCGACCGTGGATGGGGAAGCGATCCGCTTTTCGGACCTGGCCAATGCCGCCCAGGAACTGCCCGAGGAGTTGCGCGGCGCACCGCCACAAATGCTTTACCCCCTGCTGCTTGACCAAATGATCGCCGGGCGTGCCGTGGCGCTGGCGGCCCGCCGCGCCGGGCTGGACAAGGATGAAGCCGTACGCGCGCGCCTGCGCCGGGCGGAAGAACAGGAATTGCAGCAGGCCTATCTCTCCCGCGAATTGGCTGGCCGCGTGACCGAGGAAAAAATCCGCGCCGCCTATGACGCCCAGCTGGGCAGCCGCGCCGCGGAGGAGGAAATCCGCGCCCGTCACATTCTCGTGCCAACCGAAAGCGAAGCCCGCGCCGCGCTGGCCGAAATTCGCGGCGGGGCTGATTTCAACGCCGTGGCGCAGCGCCGTTCCTCAGGCCCCGGGTCGCGTGAAGGCGGGGATCTCGGCTTTTTCAAGCGCGGTGACATGGTGCCCGAATTCGCCGAAGCGGCCTTCGCCTTGCGACCCGGTGAAATGAGCGCCGCCCCCGTCCGCAGCCCCTTCGGCTGGCATGTGATCCGGGTGGATGAGCGCCGCACCGCGCCGCCACCCCCTTATGAGGAAGCGCGTGAGGCGATTCGCCAACGGCTTTTTGAAGGGGAAATCGCCGCCCTGGTGGAACGTTCCCGCGCTGCCGCCAAGATCGAGCGTTTCAACCTGGATGGGTCGGTCCCCCGTGCGCTGGATGCGGCGGAACCCCCAACCCCAGCCGCCCCGGCGGGCCGCCCCGCCGCCCCAACCCGTCGCTAAGCCCATGTTCGCATTTCTCGACCAGCCAAGTGACGCCACCTGGCGGGGAAATGCTCAGATCCCGGAGAAAACCCATGGCCGGTCATGATATCCCGACCTCCCCCCTCGCAATGCCCCTGCCGGAAATGCCCGCCGTCGCGGGGGTGCGCGTTGCCTCTGGCCGCGCCGCGATCCGTTACAAGGATCGCGATGATGTGACCGTGATGGCCTTCCCCGCCGGGACCACGGTGGCGGGGGTTTTCACCCGCAATCGCTGCCCCGGCGCGCCGGTGGATTGGTGCCGCGGAGCGCTGCCCGGCGGCAAGGCGCGTGGCTTGGTGGTGACAGCCGGCAATTCCAATGTGTTTACCGGCCGCGCCGGGCGCCAAACCTGTGAGGAAACCGCCAAGGCCGCCGCCGCCTATCTGGGCTGCAAGCCCAAGGAAATCTTCCTGGCTTCCACCGGCGTGATTGGCGAAAAACTGCCGACCGAAAAGCTGATCGCCGCCCTGCCGCGCATTTTCGATATGGCCGCCGAGCGTGATTGGCAGGGTGCGGCCAAAGCCATCATGACCACGGATACCTTCCCGAAGGGCGCCATTCGCAAGGCGCGCATCGGTGATACCGAAGTCACCATTGCTGGCATCGCCAAGGGCAGCGGCATGATCGCGCCCGATATGGCGACGATGC